>DATIEN010000088.1:0-7211 GCA_035455705.1 Casimicrobiaceae bacterium
CGACCCCGAGCTCGTCGTCGCCGCGAAAGTCGACGATCGCGGCGCCATCGTCGTCGTGATATTCGCGCCCTTCGATCTCGCCGGGCGTGCGCTGGAACGCATCCCACAGGAACGGACAGAAAACGACGGGGAATTCCAGTCCCTTCACCTTGTGGATCGTGACGATCTGCACCAGATTTCGGTCGGACTCGAGCCGCAGCTGCGCGACCTCGTCGCGCGCATCGTCGCGACGCTGCGCGTCGAGCCAGCGCAGCAGCGCGTCGGGCGCGCGATGCGTTTGAGCGGCCGCATGGAGCAGCTCGCCGAGGTGCAGCAGGTTCGTGAGCCGGCGCTCGCCGTCGGGCCGCGCCAGCATGCGCGTCGCGACGCCTTCCTTCGTAAGCAGCGCGCGGTACATGACGCCGACGCCGTCGTCGACCCACGTTTCGCGATAGGCGAGGAACCGCTGCACGTATTCGAGCAGCGTTGTCTCGTCGTCGGCGAGAGCGGCGACGGCGGCGGCATCGAGTCCGAAGATCTGCGTCGCGAGCGCGGCGCGGAGCAGGCCGCCGTCGCCGGGATCGAGCATCGCCGCGAGCGCGCGCGAGACTTCTTCGGCGTCGGGGGACTTGAAAACCGTCGCCTGCGACAGCTCGACGCTGCCGACCCCGAGCGCGGCAAGCGCCTGCTTGATCCGGTCGCCCTGTCGATGCGAGCGGACGAGCACCGCGATGTCGTCCGGCGCAAGCGGCGCATCGCCGAGCCTGATCTCGCCGGCCGCCGATGCGCGCAGAAGCATCGCGATCTCCGCCGCGGTTGCCGTCGCCGAAGCCTCGAGCGCCGTGCGCCGCTCGAGCGGCGATCCATCGAAACGCGGCAGCCGCCAGATGGTGAGGTCCGGGCGCGGCGCTGCGCGATCGTCGAGACGCTTGCGTCGCTTGCGGCCGATGCGAGCGTCGTGGTAATCGAGGCCGTCGAGCATGAAGGCGCGCGCGTTCGCGCCGAAAAGCGCGTTGACCGCGCGGATCAGTCCGCCGGTTGCGCGCTGGTTTTCGGTCAGCGTCCATCGCGACCCGACATGGCGCGCAGCGCGCAGGTACGTGTGCAGGTCGGCATGGCGAAAGCCGTAGATCGCCTGCTTGGGATCGCCGACGAGGAACAGCGGCGCGTCGCTCTTTCCGTAGATCGCGTCGAAGATCGCGAACTGCACCGGATCGGTGTCCTGGAATTCGTCGATCAGCGCGACCGGGAAGCGGTCGCGCAGCAATTGCGCGAGTCCGGGGTTGTGGCGCAGCGCGGCGTCGAGGTTCTGCAGCAGGTCGTCGTACGAAGCGAGGCGCGCGCGGCGCTTTCGTTCGATCAGGTCAGGCGTCGCCTGCTCGAACAGCGTGCGCACCAGGCGCAGCCGCGCGTGCTCGAGGTCGGTTTCCGCGGCGCGCCTCGCATCGATCAGCGCCTGCGCCTGCTCGAAGAACGCATGGCACGCCGGCGCGTGGCCCGTCTTCGGCTGCAGGCAGGCCGGCGTGAAGCGTTCGAGCTTCGCGTCCTTCCATTTGATTCGCATGAGCGCATCGTGGCCGAGCCAGTCGTCCCATTCCGTCGCCGCCTGCTCGATGGACCTCGCCTGGTACTGCAAGCGGTTCAGTCCCGGAAGGGCCTTGTCGATGGCCGCGAGGATCGCCTCGCGCTCCGCATGCCAGGTGGCGCGCGCCTGCTCGAAGCGCGCGTGAAGCCCGCCCAAATCGAACGCGACCGGCGCATCGATCGCCTTCGGCCATACGATCCTCGCGCGGGGCTTTGCGAGATGGCGCGCGAAGAGCTTCGCGAGCGTTTCCGGCGTCACGCGCTTCGCGTCGAGCCACGCGGCAAGCGCCGGCGGACAGTCGTCGCTCGCAACGTGCCGGCGCCAGAAATCGCGGACGACGTCGAGCGTGAGCCCGGAGTCATCCGGTTGAATGTCGAACGCGAACGGAAGTCCGGTCTCGAACGGCAGCTCGGACAACGCGCGCTGGCAGAAGCCGTGAATCGTGAAGATCGCGGCTTCGTCGAACGTCTGCAGCGCGTACTCCAGCCGGCGGCGGATCTCGTCGCGCGCAACGCCTCGCGCCTCGAGGCGCGTCATGAGCGTCGCGACGAACGGGTCCGGCTCCGCGATGCGCTGCCCGTCGGCGTGCGCCAGCATCTCGACGATCCGCGAACGCACGCGCTCGCGCAATTCGGCCGTCGCGGCATTCGTGAACGTGACGACGAGAATGGCACCGACCTCGAGCCGGCGCTCGAGAAGCAGGCGCAGGTACAGGCCGCAGATGTTCCATGTCTTGCCGGTGCCGGCCGACGCTTCGACCAGATGGGCCCCGTCGAGCGGACTCTCCAGCACGTCGAATGCCGCCGGTGTGCGCGACGACGAGGCTTTCGAGCGCGAAGGGTTCCTCATTCGAGACGCGGATCGACAATGCAGGCCAGCAGCGGCTCGAGCACGGCCTTCGCGCACGCCTCGAATTGCGCATCGAGCGGATCGACGACGCCGCGCAGCGCGAGCCGGTAGCCCGGCTGGTCCTTCTCGCCTCGCGCGAACGGGTGACCCTCCCATTTTTGCGCCGCCTTGCGCAGATCGCCTTCGCCGCGCACGTATTCCCAGGCCGCTTTCGGAAAGAAATGCAGCGGCTCGGTGAGGCCCCGTCGATAGAGCGCCAGCAACGCGACGAGGCGCTGCGTCGCGTCGTCGATCGGATTCAGGACATAGCGGCCGCCGCGCGAATGCCATGTCGTCACCCGGTCGACGCCGGGTGGCGCAAGCGCGTTCAGGAAGACGTGCGCAACCCAGCCGTCGAGATAGTCGCCGATCCAGACGTCGGCGTAGCGGTGGCGCAGCAATCCGCTCTTGCGCAGGTCGCCGAACGCACCGGTGAGCTGCCAGATCTGCGCGTCCAGTGGCACGTTGACAGTCGCCTCGAGCGGCGGCACGCAGGGCTCCGCCAGCGCCGGTGCAAGGTCGCGCGCGTAAGCGGCGAGCTCGTCGAGCTCGCGGTCGAGCAGGCGCTCGCCGAGGCGTCCGGGCGGATATTCGGTCCCGGCGCGCGCGAGCCTGCGGATTTCCTCGCGCGAAGCGTTCGACAGGCAAAGCGGCAAAAGCCGCTGCGCGAGCGCTGCGCGCTCGGAGTAGCCCGCAACGAACGGTTCGTCGTCGGAGAGCTCGACGTCGACGTCGTCCTGCCGGATCCCGAGCCGCTTGCGCAGCAGGTAGGCGCACGGACTGCGGAAGAAGTGCGCGAGCTCCTCGATCGTCACGTTTCGCCATTCGTCACCGTCGAGCGCGAGCGGTTCGGTGAAGAAAGGGGCGAGCGCCTCGTCGACTTCGTCCTCGTCGATCAGCTCGTCGTCGACGCTCGCGGGGCGTTCGACCGTCGGAGCGATCGCGGCGTCGACCGTCGCGTTTCGTCGCGCCTCGACCTGGCTGCGCACCGCCTCGCCGTACTCCGCATTGAAGCTTCGCGCCCGCGGATCGCCCTCGCGGACGAAACACTCGACGGAGAACGGTTGCAGCGGATGCGGGACGACGAGATGTTTACGGGCCGTCGCGACCGCCTCGGCATCGGCGCCGGCAGGCGCGAGCGCGGGCACCAGGACGTCGAGCAGCTCGGACACGAGCACCGAGGGCGGTAGTACGGCGTTGTCGCGAATGTTGCGGCCCGTGTAGCTCACGTACAGCCAATCGCGCGCGGCGCAGAGAAGATCGAGGAAGACGTTGCGCTCGTCCTCGCGCCGCTGCCGATCGCCGGCGCGCGGTGCGCGCGTCATCAGGTCGAACTCGACCGGACGCGCGTTGCGGGGCCACGCGCCATCGTTCATGCCGACGATGCAGATCGCGCGGTACGGCAGGTTGCGCAGGCTCGACATTGCGCTGAACGTGACCGCGCCGCTCGGCACGCCGCCGCGCGCCGGATCGTCGAGCGCGGCCTCGAGCGCCACGCGCATGACGTCGAGCGGAATCGGCTCATCCGGGCTGCCGGCTTCCATCTGCGCGTGCAACTCGCCGATGACCGCCTGCAATTCGCGGAAGTCCTCGACCTCATGCTGCGAAGGCGCCAGAAAGCGCGACGCCACGTCTTGCAGCGTCTGCATCCATTCGGAGGCGCGCCTCGCGCGCGCGGCGTCGTGCCTCACGCGCTCGAGCTCGCTCAGAAACGCGGCGAACGAGCCGAGGGCGAGCGCATCGCTTCCCTGCGCATCGCCGGCGGGCAGCCGATCGCCGAACGGCGCGGGCGTCGATGCGCCGCCACCGACGGACGGCAACGCGTAACCGAGGTATAGCCGGTGCAGGCCGTCCTCGAACGTGTGACGCGCGAGCGGCGGAACGTCGCACTGTGCGCGATGACGCGCATCGGCACCCCAGCGTATGCCCGCGGCGCGGATCCAGTCGCGGATCTGCTCGCGCGCCGCCGTGTCGATCCCGAAACGGCGACCGACGATCGGCTGCTGCGCGAGCTCCATGACCGCCGTCGCGGGAAATCGCGAGGCGGCCACGGCAAGCACGTCGAGCAGCGCACGCGCTGCGGGGTTTTCGGCGCTTCGTCCGCGTCCGGTGACGACGTACGGAATGTGCCGGCTGCCGAAGGCGGTTCCGAACACGGCGTCGATCAGCGGCGCGGCGTCGTCGAGCGCCGGTGTCACGACGACGATGTCCGAGGGGCGCGGCGCATTGCGTCCCGCGAACAGCCCGAGCAGATAGTCGTGCAGGACCTCGAGCTCGCGCGTCAGCGAGTGACAGACGTGCACTTCGATGCTGCGATCATCGGGCGCGACGTCGACGAGGCTGCCGGGCGCGAGATCGCGCAGGTCGAGGATCGCGTTCTGGACGTGCGCGAGCATCGACTTTCCGGCAGCGGGTTCGAAACGATCCTCGTCGACCTGCGCGAGGCCGTCGTCGTCGAAAAGCAGCGCGAGCTGCGCCTTGCGCTCCTTGCCCCATGACGCGAGCAGGACGTTCCCCACTTCGTGGTAGTCGAGCCTTCCCTGCGCTGCCAGGTGGGTAAGGCGGCGCCGGTCGACGGTATCGATCCAGTATTCGCGGCACGGATTCAGCGCGGCGACATGGAGCTCCAACGAACGGCTCAGCCGTCGCAGCATGTCGAGGTACAGCGGCGCGATGCTCGGCAGGCAGAACAGATGCGCGGCGCGCGGGATTCCTGCGCTGCGCAATCCGTCGGCACCCACCGTCGTCATCGCCCGGAAGAACGCGGCCGCCGGATGCTCGCGGCCCGTGCTGCTTTCGCGTGCGATGCGCCGCCACAAGTCCGCTTGCCAGCGTTGATCCTGCGCCGCCGATGCGCCGGCTTCATCGATCGCCGCGACGCTTGCGCCCTCCAGCCAGCGCTGGAGCCAGTCGGCGCGATACGTGACGTACTGGTCGAACAACGACGCAACGCGAAGCGCGAGCTCGTAGCGCATCCGCGGGTCGGCGCCTGCCAGGTATTGTCGCAATCGCGGCTGCGCGTCGACGAATCCGCGCTCGCCGAGGATCGCGTGGATCCGCCACACGAGGATCGCCGGCGAGAACGGCGACACGTCGGCCACCGGCACGAGGCGCCCGATCTGGCGCCAGAGCCATTGACCGAGAAACGAGAACTCGACGTTCGCGCAGATGCCGAACCGATCGGCCGCGGCCAGCTCGATCCTGCGCCGGATGGCCATGCTCGGGACGATCACCTGCTGCGGCTCGAACGGCGATGCCGGCGGGTCCGCGAGTGCGTCGATAAGGCCGTCGAGCAGCGTCTCGAAGCGGTTGGAAAAGCTGACCCGGAACATCGATCGTTAGTCGCGCGCAGCGTGGCGGATTCTAGCGTCATCGCGCGGCCGGCGATCCGGCCGCGATGTTTCGACGACGATTGTCATCGGCAGATCGAAGCGACGGTCAACGGGCCGGCGACATCCGCTCAAGCGCTCGACGCTGCTTGTGATCGAGGGGGATGCGTGGCGATGTACGCGTCGCGGTCCGCGAACGCCATGAGTGTGCGCGCGTACGCGGGCGCCGTCGGCTCGTGCATGAAGTAGACGTGAACGCGTTGCCAGGACGTTCCGCGCAGACGTTCGGCCCAGCGGCGCAAATCGTCGTCCGCGTACACCTCGAGACGCAGCCGAACGTATCCCCACGGTGCCGTCTCGACCAGCGGCGGCGGCCTGTCGTCGCTGCGCTCGGACAGGCAAAGCGATGCGCCCGCGGATGCGAGGGCCGCGTAGACGTCGTCGGCAAACCAGCTTTCCTCCCGAAACTCGAAGGCGGCGCGATGATCGGGCGGCAGCAGTGCGAGGAACGCCTCGAGCCGCGGCAAATCCTTCTTGAGGTTGGGCGGCAGCTGGAACAGCGCGGGGCCCCGCTTGTGGCCGAGCGCCGATAGCGCGCGATAGAAGTAGGCGAGCGGATCCGCGGCGCTTTCCGGCTTGAGCCGCGCCATGTGCGTGATCCTGCGGGACGCCTTCACGGCGAAGCGGAAAGCGCCCGGCGTCGTCGCTGCCCAGTTCTCGAGCATCGACGTCTTCGGCATCCGGTAGAACGTGTTGTTGATCTCGACCGTCGGCAGGCGCTCGGCGTAGAAGGCGAGCATCGCATCCGCCTTGAGATCCTGCGGATAGAACGTGCCCTTCCATTCCTTGAACGAGTAGCCGCTGGCGCCGGCGAGGATCCTGGAAGCGGTCATATACTTGTCCTTCGACGGGCAACCTTCGGAGCAACGCCGATGATCCGCAAGCTGAAGAGCGGTGAGTACCGGCTGTATTCGCGCAAGATCGATCCGCGCACGGGCAAGCGCCGCAACCTCGGGACGTTTCCGACCCGCGAAGCAGCCGAGAAGCACGAGCGCGCCGTGCAGTACTTCAAGCGCCGCTGAGGCTTCTGTGCGCCGCCGGCATCCACGGCCCTGCCATGCGCGTGCGCGTTCGCGCGAGCCGCGTGCTCGCGCCGCCGAACGGTCGTCGCGTCAGGCCTGTCCGGGACGCGTCGGCGAATCGAGCGGGTTGCCGAAGCGCTCCATCGTGCGCATGACTCGATTGCCGAGCTCGCGGCGGAATGCGTCGATCACGAGGACGGCGCCGAGCGTGATTGCGGCGACCGCCGCGATCAGTTCCGCGCGCGAAGCGTGCGCCGCAGCGGACAGCGATTCGAGGATGACGTAGAAGCCAAGCAGGATTGCGCACACGCCGAGCCACACCTCGAGACCTGCGAGCAGGTACCAAAG
>DATIEN010000089.1:0-12057 GCA_035455705.1 Casimicrobiaceae bacterium
GGCCGGCCGGCGCACCGCGTCGACCGCGACGAAGAACGTGCGGCGCACGATCTCGATGCCGCAGACGGCCATCAGCAGAACGAGCACGGCGCGCGGCCAGACGTCGGGACCGAGCTGCCCCGGACGTCCGGCGGAGGCGAACGCGCCCGCGTCGCGATGCAGGTAGACGGCGGCGACGAACAGCAGCGCGTACGGCGCGATCGGCCTCAACTTTCCAAGCATCGTCGATGCCGGTTACTGCTTCTGCGCCATCGCGCCCTTCATGTCGGCGACCTGCGCCTCGAGATACGGCACCGCCTTGTCGGCGGGCAGGAAGCTGTCCTTCGCCGCGAAATTCTCCTCGAGGAACTTCTGGTACTCGGGCGACGCGGCGACCTTCGCCATCGTGTCGCTCAAGAGCTTCACGCGGTCCGCAGGAGTGCCCGCCTTGACGACGTAGGAACGGAACTGCGGCAGCGCGATGTGATAGCCGAGCTCGTAGGAGCACGGCACGTCCTTGAACGCTGAGAGCCGCTCCTTGCCGAAGATGACGATCGGGCGGATCTGCTTGTTCAGGATGAACTGGCGCACGTCGCCCGCCTGCTCGTAGAGCGCGTCGACGTGGCCGCCGATCACCGACACGTAGCGCTCGGACGGCTTCGCGTACGGCACCTCGACGACGGTGATGCCTTTCGACGCGAGGTACGAAAGCGTCATGTCGTCGACGCTGCCGAAGCCGAGCGTCGCGACCTTAAGGGTCTTCGGCTTCGCGCGCGCTTCCTTCTCGAACTGCGCCCAGTCCTTGATGGGGCTGTTCTCGGCGACGAACAGGAACGACGGCACCTGCATCATCACGGCGACCGGCTGCAGATCCTTCATCTGCCAGCGCGGATTGGGACCGGCGAGGAGCGCGTTCGTGTCGGCGATGTAGACGGCCATCGAGTAGCCTTCGGCCTGTTCGGTCAAGAGCTTCGCCATGCCGGTGGCGCCCGTTGCGCCGGGCGTGTTCACGACCGGGAACGAGGTGTTGAGCATCGGCTCGGCGAGCTTGGCGGTGAGGCGCGCGAGCTGGTCGGCGCCGCCGCCCGGTCCCCACGGGACGATGATCTCGATGGGCCGCGACGGATACTTTTCCTGCGCGGGCGCGGCCGATGCGACGAGCGCGGCGACGAGCGCCGCGGCGACGCCAATGGTTGCTTTGAGCGACATGTATCGATCCTCCTCGGGATGCTTGCGGCCGCGGCCTTTCGTTGTCGTTGCATGAGGCGCGCGACCGTCAGAGTGTCCCACAGCTTCGCGCGTGAAGGCAACGCGCGGTGCGCGGATCGCCCGGCGCACGGCAGCGGGCAGCGTGTCGCGAGCGCCAAGTCGACCGGACGGTTCAAGTTTCTGGTACACTCGATGTACCAAATGCAACAGGAGCGTTTACCGATGCGGGCGATGGCGCGCAGGCGCGCTGCGATCGAGCCGGGCAGCCGCGAGGGCCGCAGCCGCCTCGCTGCGATGGTCACGAAGCTGCTCGAGCACTGGAACCTGACCACGGCCGAGCAGGCCGAGGTCCTGGGCCTGTCCGCGGGAAGCCGCAGCACGCTCGGCCGCTACCGCAGCGGCGAGCCGCTCGCCGACAACCGCGACCTGCTCGACCGCGCGGGGCATCTGCTCGGCATCCACAAGTCGCTGCGCATCCTGTTTCCGCACGATCGCGACCTCGCCTATCGCTGGATGACGCAGCCCAACCGCCGCCTCGGCGCACGTCCCGTCGACGTGATCCTCGAGCACGGCTTCGAGGGCCTGCTCGCGCTGCGCCGCTATCTCGACTTCCAGCGCGGCGCGTGACGCGGCGCGGCGCCACCGCCCGTCGCGCCCCCGAGCGGCGCAGCACGGGACGCTGAAGTGGACGCGTCTCTTTTCACGGCGAACGTCGACTTCCACGACGACCTCGTCCGCAACATCCCGACCATTCGCGAGTCGCAGCACCTCTTCGACGACCTGTCGGCGGACGCGGCCGACTGGGACGTCGCGATCGCGGCGGAAGCCGCCACGCGCATTCCGACCGACGCGCCGGTCGTGACGCGTCCGTTCGACTACGGCAGCGTGATCACCTACACGTTCGATGCCGCGCACTGGCAGGCGACGCGCTTCTCCGACGGCGCCCGCTACGGCGTCTGGTACGGCTCGACGAGCCTCGAGACGACCGTCTACGAAACGGCCTGGCACTGGTACCGCTTCGTCTGCGACAGCTTCGGTCCGCTCGACCGCGTCGTCGTGACCGACCGGCGCGCATTCGACGTGCGCTGCGACGCGCTGCTGATCGATCTGCGGGGCAAGGAACGCTCGCATCCGCAACTGGTGAGCCGCACGAGCTATGCGTTCACGCAGCGCCTCGGTCGCTACGTCCACGCGCAGGAACAGAACGGCGTCCTGGTGCGCTCGGCGCGCTGCGATGGCGTCAACGCCTGCGTGTTCAAGCCGGAGCGGTTGTCCAACGTCCGCCATCGCGCCTATCTCACGTATCGGCTCAATCCGGCAGGCGACGCGTTGGTCGCCGAGCGCGGCCGCAGGCGCTTCCTCGCGCTCGCGCCGTCGAGGCTCGGGTGAGCGTGGTTCGGCACGCCTGCGACAATGACGGCGTGCACAATCGCCCGGCCTCCATGTCGACCATCATCACCGTCAGGAACCTCTCCAAGACCTACGCATCCGGATTCACCGCGCTGCGCAACGTCGACCTCGACATTCGTCGCGGCGAGATCTTTGCGCTGCTCGGGCCGAACGGCGCCGGCAAGACGACGCTGATCAGCATCGTCTGCGGGATCGTGAACCCGACCGGGGGCAGCGTGCACGTCGACGGCCACGACATCCTGCGCGACTACCGCACGACGCGCTCGCTGATCGGCCTCGTGCCGCAGGAACTCACGACCGACGCGTTCGAGACGCCCTGGAACGCGCTGTCGTTCAGTCGTGGCCTCTTCGGCAAGCCGGCGGACCCGGCGCACATCGAGAAGGTCCTGCGCGACCTGTCGCTGTGGAACCGCAAGGACAGCCGCATCATGACGCTCTCGGGCGGCATGAAGCGGCGGCTTCTGATCGCCAAGGCGCTCGCGCACGAGCCGCGCATCCTGTTCCTCGACGAGCCGACGGCGGGCGTCGACGTCGAGCTGCGCCGCGACATGTGGGCGCTCGTGCGGTCGCTGCGCGAGGGCGGCGTCACGATCATCCTGACGACGCACTACATCGAGGAGGCCGAGGAGATGGCCGACCGGATCGGCGTCATCAGCAACGGCGAGATCATCCTGGTCGACGACAAGGCGGAGCTCATGCGCAAGCTCGGCAGCAAGCAGCTGACGCTGCACCTCGCGAGCCCGCTCGAGCGGATACCCGATGCGCTCGCCGGTTACCCGCTCGAGCTCGCGAACGGCGGCAACCTGCTCACGTACACCTACGACGCCGACGCCGCGCGGAGCGGCATCGCCTCCGTGCTGGAGGCGCTCGACGCGGCCGGCATCCGCTTCAAGGACCTGCAGACGAGCGAAAGCTCGCTCGAGGACATCTTCGTCAACCTGGTGCGGGAGGATCGTCGGTGAATCTGTACGCGGTGCGGGCGATCTACGCGTTCGAGATGGCGCGCACGCGCCGTACGCTGCTGCAGAGCGTCGTCTCGCCGGTGATCTCGACGTCGCTCTATTTCGTCGTGTTCGGCGCCGCGATCGGCTCGCGGATACAGCAGGTCGGCGGCGTCAGCTACGGCTCGTTCATCGTGCCGGGTCTCATCATGCTGTCGCTGCTCACGCAGAGCATCTCCAACGCGTCGTTCGGCATCTACTTTCCGCGCTTCACCGGCACCATCTACGAGCTTCTGTCGGCCCCGGTCTCCTATCTGGAGATCGTGATGAGCTACGTCGGCGCCGCCGCCACCAAGTCGATCATCCTGGGGCTCGTCATCCTCGCGACCGCGGCGCTGTTCGTGCCGCTGTCGATCGACCACCCGTTCTTCATGGTGCTGTTCCTCGTGTTGACGGCGGTCACGTTCAGCCTGCTCGGCTTCATCATCGGCATCTGGGCCGACGGCTTCGAGAAGCTGACACTCGTGCCGCTGCTCGTCGTCACACCGCTCACGTTTCTCGGCGGCAGCTTCTATTCGATCGACATGCTGCCGCCCTTCTGGCAGAAGGTGACGCTCGCCAACCCGGTCGTCTATCTCGTGAGCGGGTTCCGCTGGAGCTTCTACGGGCTTGCCGACGTCAACATCGGCGTGAGCATCGGGATGACGTTCCTGTTCCTCCTCGTGTTCCTCGCGATCGTCGCGTGGATCTTCAGGACCGGCTATCGACTCAAAAGCTGACGAGGCGTAATCTTTTGTTGCGGTCGGGCATCAAAGCCTGGCCCGGCCTGTTGGCATCGATCATGCGTCCGCATTCCGCTCGTGCTTTGCTCGCGGCGATTGTCGTCCTCGCGGCGAACCTCGCGCTCGCCGACGTTTATACCTGGAAGGACGCGGCGGGCCGCCTCAACGTGAGCAACGTGCGACCGCCGGACGGCGTGCGTATCGAAAGCGTCGTCCACGAGGATCCGCCGAAGGTGTCGCCCGGCGCTGCCGCCGCGCGAGCGCGCGAAGTCGAAATGCAGGCGCTGAACGAGCGCGTCGCGCAGCTGCAGGACGACGTCGAGCGGGCGAAGCAGCAGGCCGCGCTGCCGCCGGCCGTCTACCCGCCCCCGCCTTCGCCGCCCGTGCAGGTCACCGTGAACGTCACGCCGCCGCCGACGTCCGCGCCGCCGGCCTATGCCGACTATTCGCCTGCCTATCCCTACGCCTATCCGTATGCCGGCTATCCGTACGCCGGCTATCCGTATCCCGGCTATCCCGGCCTTCCACGCGATTACTGCGAGCCGACGGTCTTCGGCTGTCCCGTCTACGGTTTTCCCGTCGGCGTCGTCGTGCTGAGCGCCGCGCACTCGCACGGCATCAAGCACTTCCAGCGAATGCGCGGAGGGCTGCCGGGACCCGGCATGCGACCGATGCCGATGCCGACGCCGATGCCTGCGCGCACGCGTTTCGGCGCTCGCTGACACCCGACGTTCCGAGTTCGGCGCCGGCCGCTGCGGCGCGGTATGCTTGGTCGCTCGATTGGAAAGCGCCCGACGCGCCGCACCAGGCGGGGCGATGCACGATGCAATCCACGACCACGGCCGATCTTTCGTTCGTCGCCGGTGCCGGAGAAATGGCCGCGCGCATGCGCGCCTTTCCCTGGGCAGAAACGCCGCTCGGCGAACTGCCCCGATGGCCGCAGCCGCTACGCACGCTGGTCGCGCTGATGCTCGCGTCGCGCCAGCCGATGTTCATCGCCTGGGGCGCGGAGCGGACGTGGCTTTACAACGATGCGTTCATCCCGGTCCTCGGCGCCAAGCATCCGGGCGCGCTCGGACGTCCCGCGCTCGCCGACGTCTGGAGCGAGGCGCGCGACACGCTGGCGCCGATGTTCGACCGCGTCTTCGCCGGCGAGGCGGTCGAGATGCCGAACTTCAGCCTGCTCCTCGATCGCCGGGGTCGCCTGGAGGAGGCCCATTTCGCGTTCTGCTACACGCCGGCGCGTGACGAATCGGGCGCCGTCGCGGGACTCTTCGGCGCATGCATCGAGATCACCGCGCAAGTACGAGCCGAGCAGGCGCGGGTCGCCGCAGAGGAGCGTCGGCGCGCGGTGCACGAGAGCGAGATGCGCTTTCGCGAGATCGCCGATGCCGCACCGGTGCTCATCTGGATTTCCGACGGCAGCAAGGCGTGCGTCTGGTTCAACCGACCCTGGCTCGACTTCACCGGCCGCACGCTGGAGCAGGAGGTCGGCGAAGGCTGGATGCACGACGTGCATCCCGACGATCTCGCGCGCTGCGTCGCGACGTACCACGCTGCATTCGAGCGGCGAGAGCGCTATCACAGCGAATACCGGCTGCGCCGCGCCGACGGCGAATGGCGGATCGTCGAGGACACCGGGGTGCCGCGCTTTTCGGCCACGGGCACATTCCTGGGCTATGTGGGTTCCTGCGTCGACGTCACCGAGCAGCACGCCGCGGGGCAGGCGCTTCGCGCAAGCGAGGAGCAGCTGCGCCTCGCAACCGAGGCGGCGGAGATCGGGCTGTGGGACGTCGACCTGGTCACCGATACGCTGTTCTGGCCGCCGCGCGTCAAAGCGATGTTCGGCATCTCGCCCGATGTGCAGGTGTCGATGGACGACTTCTACGCCGGCCTGCATCCGGAGGACCGGAAGGAGACGAGCGCGGCGTTCGCCGCCGCGATCGATCCGGCGCGGCGCGCACTCTACGACGTCGAGTACCGTACCGTCGGCAAGGAGGACGGCATCGTTCGCTGGGTCGCCGCCAAGGGTCGCGGCGTCTTCGCTGCGGACGGCCGCTGCGTGCGCGTCATCGGCACGGCGATCGACATCACCGCGCGCCGGCAGGCTGAAGCCGCGCTGCGCGAGTCCGACCGGCGCAAGGACGAGTTCATCGCCACGCTGTCGCACGAGCTTCGCAATCCGCTCGCGCCGCTCTCCAACGCGCTGCAGATCCTGCGGCTCTCGGACGACGCCGCCGAGCGGGAGCGCGTGCGCGCGATGATGGAGCGCCAGGTGAACCATCTGGTGCGGCTCGTCGACGATCTCCTCGAGGTGTCGCGGATCAGCCACGGCGCGCTGGAGCTGCGTCGGGAGCCGGTCGAGCTCGCGGCCATCGTTCGCAATGCGACCGAAGCAAGCGCGCCGCTGCTTTGCGAGGCGGGTCACACGCTGGACGTGACGCTGCCCGCCGAACCCGTCTGGCTCGAGGGCGATCCCGTACGACTCGCCCAGATCCTCGCGAACCTGCTCAACAACGCGGCACGCTACATGGCACCGGGCGGCCACGTTGGCATCGCCGGCAGCGTCGTCGGGGACGTCGTCGTCGTGTCGGTCAAGGACCGCGGCGTGGGATTCGCACCCGACGCCGTGCCGCGCCTCTTCGAGATGTTCGCGCGCGGCGAGAACTCGGCCGGCCTCGGCATCGGCCTCGCGCTCGCGCGGCGTCTTGCCGAAATGCACGGAGGCTCGCTCGATGCCGCGAGCGAGGGACCGGGCAAGGGCGCTCAATTCACGCTTCGCCTGCCTCGCGCCGAGGCGCCCGCCGACAGGGGCGACGGCATCGACGGCACGCTCGCCGCCCCTCGCCGACAGCGGATCCTCGTCGTCGACGACAACGAGGATGCGGCGGACAGCACGCGGATGATGCTCGAGCTGCTGGGCGCCGACGTGCGCGCCGCGCACTGCGGACGCGAGGCGATCGCCACGTTCGACGCGTGGCAGCCCGACGTCGTGCTGCTCGACATCGGCATGCCCGACATGGATGGATATGCGGTTGCGCGCGCGCTGCGCGCGACAACACGCGGCGACGAGACGCTCGTCGTCGCGCTGTCGGGGTGGGGACAGGAACGCGATCGCCAACGCACGCGCGAAGCGGGATTCGACCACCACCTCGTCAAGCCCGTCGACTTTCGCACGCTTTCGCAACTCCTCGACGAAATGCACGCGAGCCGCGAGCCGCGGCACGCACGCCTGCCTTCCTCGACTTGACGCCGCGGCGATTGCTTTCGCGCGCGGTTCTTGCCGACGACGCGGCTTCGTCGCCGCTGCCCCGCGAGCCCTATGTCGATCGGCGAGCGTGGCGTTGCGCGAACGATGGTATGTTGTTCGCCATTCCCGGGGCGAAGGACCTGCCATGTTCGTGACGCCGCTCTACGCCGGCCTCCTCGTGCTGTGGTTCGTCGTGCTGAGCCTGCGGGTGATGAACATCCGCGGCCGCGGCGTGGGCTTCGGCGACGCCGGCGATCCGGCGATCACCCGCGTCGTGCGCGCGCAGGCGAACTTCGCCGAATACGTGCCGATCGCGCTGCTGATGATGGGCTTCCTCGAGGCCGACCGCTACTCGATCTACTGGCTGCACGCGCTCGGCATCGCGCTCGTCGTCGCGCGCATCCTGCACGGGCTCGCGCTGTCGTTTGCATGGCAGCCGCGCGTCGGCCGCATCACAGGCGCGGGACTGACGATCGTCGTGCTGGTCGTCCTGGCGCTGCAATGCATCTACACCGGAATCAGGGGACAGGCTTTATGGCTCGGGTGAGGGCGGGATGATGAGTGCGTCGATGCGCATCCAGGACATTGCAAAGCGGCCGGAGCCGCATCTCGTCGCGCAGTTCGCGAAGGTTGCGACCGCGCATCTTTCCGACGGCATGGAGCGGCTGTACGCGGCCGGCGCGACGCTGCGGCCGATGCACGCAGGCGGGTCCGTCGCGGGGCCCGCGTTCACGGTGCGCACGGCGCCCGCCGACAACCTGCTCGTGCACAAGGCGCTCGACATGGCGCGCGCCGGCGACGTCGTCGTCGTCGATGCGGGCGGCTTCGCCGATGCGGCCATCGTCGGCGAGATCATGACGCGCTGGGCCGCCCGGCGGGGCATCGCCGGCCTCGTCATCTGGGGCGCGATCCGCGACTCGGCGGAGATTCGCCGCCTGCCGTTTCCCGTTTACGCGTGCGCGGTGACGCATCGCGGTCCGTACAAGAACGGCCCCGGCGAGATCAACGTGCCGGTCGCCATCGCCGGCATGCCGGTGAATCCGGGCGACATCATCGTCGGCGATGCGGACGGCGTCGTCGCCGTTCCGCCGGCGAGCGCCGAGCGCGCGCTCGCATCGGCCGCCGCGATTCGCCAGAAGGAAGACGGCATCATGCGGGCGATCGAGGCCGGCACGCTCGACCGCGCGTGGGTCGACGAGGCGCTGCTGCAGAAGGGTTACCGGCTGCCCTGAGCGGGGACGAAGCGCACGGTCGCGATCGACGCGGCGGCCGCGCCTGCCCGACCGGGCAGTAGACGTTCGACCGCGGCGTACCCACCATCGGATCTCCTGTCTCGAGAGATCCGCCCCATGAATGCTCCTTCCGCTTCGCCGCTTTCCGCGCTCTCGAGCGAGATCGCCGGTCTCGTTCGCAGCGCCGCCCGCTCCGTCGTCGGCGTCCGCTCCCATCACTCGCACGGCAGCGGCTTCGCGTGGCGCCCGAACCTGATCGTCACCGCCGACGAGAACGTCACCGACGAGGACCGGCTCGCGGTGGTGCTGCCCGGCGGCGCCCCCGTCCTCGCGACACTGAAGGGCCGCGACCCGTCGACGGACATCGCGCTGCTCCGCGTCGAGGCGCCGGACCTGCAGCCGGTCGCGGCCGGCGTCGGCGACGTCCTCGCCGGCTCGCTCGCGGTCGTCGTCGGCGCCGACGGCGGGTCGCCCGCCGCGGCGCTCGGTGTCGTCTCGCGCGCCGGACCGGGATGGCGCAGCGTGCGCGGCGGCGACATCGACGCACGGATCGAGATCGACATGCTGCTGCGCGGCGCGTCGGAAGGCGGCCTCGCGCTCGACGCGAGCGGCCGCGCGATCGGCATGGCGGTGTTCGGACCACGCCGGCGCGTGCTCGTGATCTCTTCTTCGACGATCGAGCGCGTCGCGGCGAAGCTCGACGCCGAAGGGCGGATCGCGCGCGGTTACCTGGGCCTGGGCCTGCAGGCGGTGCGGCTCGACGGAGGCGGCGTCGGTGCGATGGTGATGAGCGTCGACGCGCAAGGCCCCGGCGCGCGCGTCGGGCTTCGGCAGGGCGACATCGTCACCGGCTGGAACGGGCGTGCGATCGGCGGTGTCGACGACCTGCTGCGCGCGCTCGGTCCCGACAGCGTGGGGACCGTGGTGCAGTTGTCCGTGTCGCGCGCAGGCGTTCCGACGACGTTCGACGTGACCATCGGGGCAAGGCCGGAACGTGAGTGACGAGCCTCGCGATCTGCTGACGATCTCGGTTCTGATCGACGATCGGGAGCTCGCCGACCGCATCGCGGCCGTGCTGGGAAACGTCGCCGGCGTGCGCCTCGTCAGGCAGGACGAGGCGGCCGACCTCGTGCTCACGTCCGCGCGCTTGCTCGACACATTGCCGATCTACGCCAACGCGACGTCCGACGCGACCGACCTCGATCCCGCCGCGCTGCTGACGCCTCGCGAGCGCGAGGTGCTCGCGTTGCTCGCAGAGGGTGCTTCGAACAAGACGATCGCGCGCCGGCTCGGCATCTCGGTGCACACCGCGAAGTTCCACGTCGGCTCGCTCCTCGACAAGCTCGACGCGAGCGGCCGCACCGACGCCGTCACGCACGCGGCACGGCGCGGCGTGATCGAGCTGTGATCCGGTGAGCGCGCTCGCACTCGTCGACAGCGGCGATCGCGTCGAGAACGAGTCGCCGCCCGACGCCTACTCGCGCGCCGTCACGCGCATTGCCGACGATGTCGGACCGGCCGTCGTGCGCGTCGACGGCGTCGGCAAGCGGCGTGGCGCGATGGGCTCCGGTGTGATCATCGCGGGTGACGGCCTGGTGCTCACGAACAGTCACGTCGTCGCCGGTGCGCGCCGCGTTCGCCTCGTCATGGCGGAAGGGCACGAAACGGACGCCGACGTGATCGGCGACGATCCCGACAGCGACCTGGCGCTTGTGCGCGGCGGGCTGCTACCCGACGCCAGGGCCGCGACGCTCGGGAACTCCAAAACGCTGCGGCGCGGCCATCTCGTGGTCGCGATCGGCAATCCGCTCGGCTTCGAATCGACGGTGACCGCGGGTGTCGTGTCGGCGCTCGGCCGCTCGATTCGCTCGCGCAACGGGCGCCTGATCGACGACGTGATCCAGACCGACGCCGCGCTCAATCCTGGCAATTCCGGCGGCCCGCTCGTCGCGTCGTCGGGCGAGGTCGTCGGCGTCAACACGGCGATGATCGGTGGGGCGCAGGGGCTGTGCTTCGCCGTGTCGAGCAACACGGCGCTCTTCGCGCTTGGCGAGTTTCTCGCGCACGGCCGCGTGCGCCGCGCGCACCTCGGCATCGCGGCCGAGACGATTCCGCTGCCGCGGCGGCTGGCGCTTCGGATCGGCGCGGGCAGCCATGCCGTGCGGATCGGCGCCGTCGAGCGGGGCAGCCCTGCCGACCGCGGCGGTCTGCAGGTCGGCGATATCCTCGTCGCGCTCGATGCGCAAAGCGTCGGTGGCGCGGACGATCTGATGAGACTGCTCGACGCGAGCCGCATCGGCCGTGCGCTCGACGTGGACGTATTTCGCGCAAGCCGCGTCGAGCGGCTCACGCTGATACCCGGCGAGCGATCGCCGTAGCGGTTCGCGCGGGTGGAGGGTCGGGCCCTACAGGTGCAGAAGCGGGTGCTCCGTCCGTGAAAGGGACTTGCAATTTGCCCGGAGCGCGCCAATATGACGGTCAAGCGATTTTCAAGCAGTGCCGTTGCTGCTGTATCGCCGCTGGCCTTGTCGGAAGCGGCGTCTTCACCACCCGCCGTCTTGATCGTCGCCCCGGAAGGGGCCAAACCCCTCTTTTTTATTTGTTCAAGGACAGTCAAGACATGGCAACAGGTACCGTGAAGTGGTTCAACGATGCGAAGGGCTTCGGCTTCGTGACGCCCGAAGATGGCGGCAAGGACGTGTTCGCGCATTTCTCCGCGATACAGGGCGGCGGCTTTCGCAGCCTCAAGGAAGGGCAGCGCGTGAGCTTCGAGCTGACGAGCGGCCCGAAGGGCGAGCAGGCGTCGAACATCCGCGCACTCGACTGATGCGGTTGCGGCGTCTGCCGCGCTGAACGCTTCGACAAAGAGGCCCGGCAGTAGCCGGGCCTCTTTTGCATGAACATTGCCGCGCGACGGCGGCCCAACGAGGCGTGACCCATTCCCGAGGCGATCCTGCCGCACGTCGTCGAGAAGTTCTTCAGTGCCCGGACGAGCGGCCGGGCTTCGGTCCCGGACTCTACGTCGCGAAGCGCATCGCGTCGGCGCACCGCGGCGACCTCGTGGCCGACCGCTACGAGGGCAAGGGCGCCGCGCTTCACGCTGCGCATACCCGAGCTGACCTAGTGCGCGCTGGCTCAGCCGAGCAGCGACGGATTAGCGCGCCAGACGACGAACGTGAGCTCGCTCGCGAAGGCCACCCAGGCGACATAAGGCACGAGCAGCATGCCGGCGAGCGGGCGCATGCGCCAGAAGG
>DATIEN010000090.1:0-16966 GCA_035455705.1 Casimicrobiaceae bacterium
GCGGTCGCCTGAAGCCGCAGCGGCCCGCGCACGGCAGCGTGAGCGTCGCATAACCACGAGCGAAGATGGGCAAGGTCACCGGGTTTCTCGAATGGCAGCGGATCGCGGAGGTCGCCGATCCCGTGCAGGCGCGCGTGCGCCACTTCCGCGAGTTCATCCACACGCTCGACGACGCGTCGGCCGCGAAGCAGGCTGGCCGCTGCATGGACTGCGGCATTCCGTTCTGCCAGAGCGGCTGTCCGGTCAACAACGTCATTCCCGACTGGAACGACCTCGTTTACCGGCATCAGTGGAAAACGGCGCTCGACGTCTTGCACTCGACGAACAACTTCCCCGAGTTCACGGGACGCGTGTGCCCGGCGCCGTGCGAGGCCGCCTGTACGCTCAACATCAACAACGACCCCGTCGGTATCAAGTCGATCGAGCACTTCATCATCGACAAGGGCTACGCGGAAGGCTTCGTCGTGCCGATGCCGCCGTCGCGCAAGACCGGGCGTCGCGTCGCGGTCGTCGGCTCGGGGCCGGCGGGACTCGCGTGTGCGCAGCAACTCGCGCGCGCCGGCCACGACGTCGTGCTGTTCGAGAAGGCCGATCGGATCGGCGGGCTTCTCCGTTACGGCATTCCCGATTTCAAGATGGAGAAGCACCTGATCGACCGGCGCATGGCGCAAATGTCGCTCGAGGGGGTCGAGTTCCGGCCCAATTCGCACGTCGGCGGCAACGTCTCCGCGCAGACGCTGCTCGGCGAGTTCGACGCGATCGCGCTGACCGGCGGAGCGGAGAAGCCCCGCGACCTGCCGGTGCCGGGGCGCGAGCTCCGCGGGATTCATTTCGCGATGGAATTCCTGCCGCAGCAGAACCGTGTCGTTGCCGGTGAGCGCGTCGATGGACAGATCAGTGCCGCCGGCAAGCGCGTGATCGTGATCGGCGGCGGCGATACGGGTTCCGATTGCGTGGGCACGTCGAACCGTCAGGGCGCGCTGTCGATCGTCCAGTTCGAACTGCTGGCACAGCCGCCGCTCGAGGAGAACAAGCCGCTCGTGTGGCCGTACTGGCCGATCAAGCTGCGCACGTCGTCGTCGCACGAGGAAGGCTGCGAGCGCGACTGGTCGGTCGCGACGAAGCGCTTCGAAGGCGCGAACGGGCAGGTCGAGAGGCTCGTCGCGGTGCGCGTCGAATGGCAGCGCGACGGCAGCGGCGCGATGCGGATGGTCGAAGTTCCGGGGAGCGAGTTCGAGATGAAGGCCGATCTCGTGCTGCTCGCGATGGGCTTCACCGGCCCCGGCGACACGGGGCTCGTCGATCAGTTCGGCGTCGAGCGCGACGCGCGGACGAACGTGAAGGCGAACACCGATGATTACCGCACGAGCGTGCCGAAGGTGTTCGCGGCCGGCGACATACGCCGCGGGCAATCGCTCGTCGTCTGGGCCATTCGCGAAGGGCGCCAGTGCGCGCAGGCGATCGACGCGTTCCTGATGGGCGCGTCGTCGCTTCCGAGATAAGTGCGGCCCGGACGACGTTCGCGGTGAGCGAGGCGGGTTCGTCGAGAGCGAACCGGGAGCCGCGGTTTGCGGTTCCATCCACCGATTCGTCGTCGCCGACCCCGATCGTCACGCTCGACGTCGCGCAGTGGCGCCCCCACGTCGCGGCCGCCGACACCGAGCGCTACGCGCGTGAACTCGAGAGCGGCGCGGTGCTCGTGCTGCCGCGCCTCGCGTTCGCGTTGTCGCGCGACGAGCAACGCTTCCTCGACGTCCGCTGGTCCGATGGAAAGTCGAAGAACATCAGCCTCGACCGCGGCATGATCAAGGGCGCGCGCGGCGACGATGCGGATCTGCTCGCGCTCACGGCCATGGTCGCGCGCTTCGCATCCGACGCGAGCGCGCTGATCGCGGCGCTGTTTCCGCGCTACGCGCAGCATCTCACCCGCGCGCGAACGAGCTACCGTCCGCACGGCGCCGCGAGCCGCGCCGTGTCGTGGCGAAAGGACGACACGCGGCTGCACGTCGACGCGTTCCCCTCGCGCCCCAATCGCGGCGTGCGCATTCTGCGCGTCTTCTGCAACGTCAATTCGAATGGCGAGGATCGCGTCTGGCGCGTCGGCGAAGGTTTCGAGCCGATGGCGCAGCGCTTCCTCCCGGACGTGCGGGCGATGCTGCCCGGCGAAGCGGCCGTGCTGGCCGCCTTGCGCGTGACGAAATCGCCGCGCAGCGAATATGACCACCTGATGCTCGGTCTGCACGACGCGGCCAAGTCCGATCTCGGCTATCAGCGCACGTCGCCGCAACGCGAGGTGCGCTTCGCGCCGGGAACGACGTGGATCTGTTTCTCCGATCAGGTGATGCACGCGGCGTCGTCGGGACAGTACATGCTCGAGCAGACGACGCATCTGCCCATCGAGGCGCTGTACGAGCCGCAGCGATCGCCGCTCGCGGTGCTGGAGCGGATCACGGGTCGCCGCCTCGTCGAGCGCTTCGCTCCCGCTTCGCGTCGCTCGGTCGGAACTTCCCCGAGTGAAGACCGCCGCGGTGAGCCGATGTGAGCGCGATCGCCAACGACACGCTGCTGCGCGCGCTGCGGCGAGAGCCCACGCCCTACGTCCCCGTCTGGCTGATGCGCCAGGCGGGCCGTTATCTGCCCGAATACGCCAGGCTCCGTGCGCATGCCGGCAGCTTCATGGCGCTCGCGACGACGCCGGCGCTCGCAACCGAGGCGACGCTGCAGCCGCTCGCGCGCTTTCCGCTCGACGCCGCGATCCTGTTCTCGGACATCCTGACGATTCCGGACGCGATGGGGCTCGGCCTCGCATTCACGGAAGGGGAGGGCCCGCGCTTCGCGCGTACCGTCGGCGACGAACGCGCGATCGACGCGCTCGCCGCCCCCGATCTCGCGCGCCTTCGCTACGTCTTCGATGCGATCGCGCAAATCAAGCGCGCGCTCGCGGGGCGGGTGCCGCTAATCGGCTTCGCCGGCAGCCCGTTCACGCTCGCGTGCTACATGATCGAGGGTCGCGGCAGCGCGGATTTCGCGACGGTAAGGCGCATGATCGTTGCACGTCCCGACCTCGTCGATCGTCTCGTGCGCATCAATGCCGATGCCGTCGCGGCGTATCTCGCCGAGCAGGCGCGCGCCGGGGCCGATGCGCTGATGCTGTTCGACACGTGGGGAGGGCTTCTCGCGCCCTCGGCCTATCGCCGATTTTCACTCGAGCCGATGCGTTCGATCCTCGCGCGGCTGCCGGAAGGCGTGCCGACGATTCTGTTCACGCGGGGCGCCCACGCATCGTTGCCTGCGATCGTCGATTCCGGCGCCGCATGCATAGGGCTCGACTGGACCGCGGACCTGGCCGAAGCGCGCCGACGCTTCGGTGCACGCGTCGCGTTCCAGGGAAATCTCGACCCGATCGCGCTGACCGCGGATGCCGCGAGCGTGGAGCGGGCGGTCGGCGAGGTCGTCGCAGCAGCCGGGGCGGCCCCCGGTTATGTTTTCAACCTCGGGCACGGTCTGGTACCGGCGACGCCGCCGGAAAACGTAGCGGCGCTCGTCGAGGTCGTGCATCGGCTCACTGGCCGACGCGGTGCGAGCGCCTCGGCGCCCACGCGAAGCGCGAATTGAGGGCTTGACAAATTCTCGAAACGGGCGTTTCCCACGGACTTATACACATGGATCGGTCATTCGTCCTACGTCGTCGGATGTGACGAAAATTGCGCGAACGGCAAGTGCCAAGCTGCTGATCCAGCGAGCGATTTTGCGAGCCGTCGCGGAGGTGCAACATTCACGCCATGGTGCCGCGAGCGGCGACCGGAGTTCAGCACGCCAGTTACGCACAAAACTATCCACAGACCGCGCTGGAAATCCTTACCGGACTTTTTGTGAATTAGCGGTTTGCCGGACCATGTTGAAGTATTGGATTAGGTATCGCGTAAACGACGTCCCGGGAATGGCGGCCTCGTTGTAATTGTTGCCGCGATGGCCATTGCTCACGTCGCCATGCCGATCGCGGCCTGGCAGTACTTCGACTACTGGATTCCCGACGGGCTCGACGTGGCACGAGGCGACGCCGTGCGCGCGCGGCTCGGTCGTCGGCCCTGTGTCGGGGTCGTCGTCGCCGTCGACGCCGCGTCGGATGTCGCCGAGCGGGTTCAGCCCATCGAGTCGCTCGCCGGCGTCGCGCGGCTGCCGGAAGACCTGATGGCGATGGCGCAATTCATGAGCGGCTACTACCAGGCCCCCGCAGGTCTCGCGCATGCGCTGTTGTTGCCGCCGATAGCCGTCAAACGGCGGGCGCGCGAAAAGGATGCGATCCGCGACGCAACGCAGTGGAATCGCGAGCTGAACGCCGCCCAGGCCGAGGCGTTCGCGACGATCGGCGCATCCGGCCCATTCGCGGTAACGCTGTTGCACGGCGTGACGGGCAGCGGCAAGACGAACGTCTACCTTGCCGCGGCACTGCAGGCGGTTGCGCGCGGCGGGCAGGCGCTGATTCTCGTGCCCGAGATCAACCTGACACCGCAATTCGAGCGCCGCGTGCACGACGCGTTGCCGGATGCGCGCGCCGTGACACTGCACAGCCGACTCGCTGCGGGCGAGCGGCGCGCCAACTGGGACGCGGCGGCGCGCGGCGAGGCCGACGTCGTGCTGGCGACGAGGCTCGGCGTATTTGCGCCGCTGCCGCGTCTTTCGCTGATCGTCGTCGACGAGGAGCACGACGATTCGTTCAAGCAGCAGGACGGCGTTCGCTACCACGCGCGCGACCTCGCCGTATGGCGCGCGCAACGGCGCGACGTGCCGATCGTGCTCGGTAGCGCGACCCCTTCGCTCGAGACCTGGACGCGCGCGCAGGCCTCCCGCTACCGAGTCGCAACGCTCCCCGCGCGAGCCGACGTTCGCGCGCGCCTTCCCGCAATCCGGTTCGTACCGGTGCGCGGCGGCGACGCCAAGGACGGCGTTACGCAGGCGCTCCAGAGCGCGATCGCCGAGCGCCTCGCGCGAAACGAGCAGTCGCTGATCTTCGTGAATCGGCGCGGCTACGCGCCGTCGCTCAAGTGCGCGGCCTGCGGGTTCGAGTCGCAATGCCCTCGCTGCGCCGCGCGCCTCGTCGTCCACCGCGATCCCGACCGGCTGCGCTGCCATCACTGCGGACACGCGAGGCCGTTACCGCGCGCGTGTCCCGACTGCGGCAACGTCGACCTGCTGCCGCTCGGCTTTGGCACCCAGCGGCTCGAGCAATCGATACGGAGCGCCTTCCCGCATGCACGGATCGCGCGCGTCGACCGCGACACGACGCGCAACAAGGACGCCTTCGCGACGCTGCGCCGGGACGTGGAGGAGCAGGCGATCGACATCCTGATCGGCACGCAGATGCTCGCGAAGGGTCACGATTTTCCGCGGCTCACGCTGGTCGGCGTGCTCGGCGCCGACAACGCGCTCTACAGTGCGGATTTCCGCGCCACCGAACGTCTGGCGGCCCTGCTCATGCAGGTCGCCGGACGCGCAGGCCGCGCCGAACGCGAGGGCGAGGTGATCGTGCAGACCGATTTCCCCGGGCATCCCGTCTACCGTGCGGTCGCGGCGCACGATTACGCACACTTCGCCGACGAACTGGTGCGCGAGCGCGAGGCGGCGCAACTGCCGCCGGCGACGCGCATGGCGCTGCTCGTCGCTGAAGCGCACGCGCGCCCGGACGTCGAACGTTTTCTGGACACCGCCTTCGACGCGGCGAGCGCCCTCTGCCGAGACGAGCGCGAGGTTCGCGTGTTCCCGCCTTCGCCCGCGTCGATGCCGAGGCGCCGCGGATACGAGCGCGGCCACGTCATCGCGCAAAGCGAAGACCGCAGGGCGCTTCTCGCGTTCCTGCCGCCCTGGCGCGAAGCGCTCGCAGCACTCGCGCACGCGCGCGTGCGCTACGCGCTCGACGTCGATCCGATCGGCTTCTGAATCGGCGTCAGCCCGCGTGTGCGGGCAGCGCGTAGGCGACGACCTGGTCGGACACCTGCGGCTTCAGGATCGCGTTGCCGCCGACCACGAAGACGACGTACTGTCGGCCCTTGTAGACGTACGTCGCGGGGTTCGCGACCGCGGGCGCGTCGACCTGCGCCTTCCACAACACGTCCCCCGACCTGAGATCGATCGCGCGGACGCGTGCGTCCATCGAGGCGCCCGCGAAGACCACGCCGGACTTCGTGATCAGCGGTCCGCCGATGGTCACCGAGCCCCACGACTGCGGCATGTAGAAGCCCCACTTCTGCACTTCGCCGAAGGGCTTGCGCCACAGCAGCTTGCCGGTATTGAGGTCGTACGCCGACATCGTGCCGTACGGCGGCTTCCAGCACGGCATTCCCCATCGGTTGACGAAGTTGTCGAGGTAGAAACCGTACGGCGCGCCCTCCTGGGGGTAGTACTTGTCGGGATCCTGCTTCGACTCCGCGTCGTACCGGTCGCGCGGCACCAGGCGGTAGATCTGCGCCACCGCCGAGCTGTTCACGACGTAAACGTCGGTGCGCGGATCGACGGCGCCCCCTCCCCATTCGACGCCGCCCGCCGTCGACGGATATGCGAGCGTCCCCTCCACGCTCGGCGGCGCATACCGACCGTCGTGACGCATCCTGGCAAACTTGTCGCTGCATTCGCCAAAGCTTGCCCAATCCGCGAGCCGGAAGATGCCGGGGAATTGGTCGGGCACCGTCGGCTCGAGCCCCTGCGGATACGGTTGCGTCGGCGACGCCTTCTCGCCCGGCACGTCGGACGCCGGAACCGGATGCTCGACGATCGGGTAGATCGGTTCGCCAGTCAGTCGATTCAGCACGAAGAAGAAGCCCATCTTGCTCGACTGCACGAGAGCGGGAATGGTCTTGCCGTCCTTGTGGAGGTCGACGAGCGTCGGCGCCGAGTTCGTGTCGTAATCCCAGATGTCGTGGTGCACGATCTGCCGGCTCCACAGCACCTTTCCGCTGTTCGCATCGAGCGCCGTGATGGAGGTCGCGTACGGAAGGTCCTCGGTGCGGTTGCCGCCCCAGAAATTCGGGCTCGGCGAGCTGACCGGCAGGTAGACGATCCCGTGCTCGGGATCGATCGACATGCTGGCCCACACGTTCGACGTTCCGGTCTTCGCCGCCGAGTCCTTCGGCAGCGCGTCGAACGTCCACTTGAGCTTGCCCGATTGCGCGTCGATGGCGAACACCGTTCCCGGCGGCGCTTCCGCGTCCGCCCAGTCCTTGCCGGCCCACCCGAGGAACAGCGTGTCCTTGTAGACGGTTGGCGGCTGCAGGATCGACAGCGGCCACTTCGCGTTGACCTTGTTCCACTGATTGATGTCCAGCACGCCGTGGTCGGCGAAGTCCTCGCACGGCTTGCCGCTGTCGGCGTCCACTGCATAGAGCTTCGCCTCCATCGTGCCGACGTAGACGATCTTCTGGCATGCCTTGCCGGCCTCGGGTGTGGCGGCCTGCCAGTACGCGACGCCGCGCGTCTTGAGGTCAGGCTGGGTCAGCGCCTCGAGCTTGGCGTGCGTGTCGAACGTCCACTTGACGTTTCCGCTGTCGGGTGCGAGCGCGAAGATCCGGTAGAACGGGGTGGAGACGTAGACGGTGTCGTTGACGAAGAGCGGCGTTGCCGACCAGTCGCTGACGGGCACCTTGCCATCGCCTGTCGACACGTCGCCGGTATGCACTTCCCACGCCTTCGTGAGTTGCGCCACGTTCTGCGGCGTGATCTCGGCGGCCTGCGAGAATTTCTGATCCATCAGATCGCCGTTGAACGTGTACCAGCCGTGATAGCGCACGCCGGCTTCCTCGGGGGCGGCGTTCGCAACGGCGGTCGGCGACGCCGTGTCCCCGTCCTGCGCGCTCGAGGACGTGATGCCGGCGAGGCTCGCAACGGATCCGGCGATCGCGGCGGCCATCACGAGCGCGGGCGCCGCGCGCGCTGCGCGTTGCGACGGCAAGTCGACGAGCCAGCCGATCAGCGCGAGCACCATCGCGCCGAGGAGCGCCCACGCCTCGAGCAGGTAGGCGGCGAACGCCGTGCCCGCAATGTCGATCAGCAGCAGTACGAGCAGCAGGCCGTGCGCCAATCCCCGGTCCGCCCACCGCACGAGCAGCACGGCAAGGACCAGCATGACGGCGGTCGACGCGATCACCAGCAAGACGCCACCGGTGCCGTGAATGCCGTTGCCCGGGTCGAAGTAAGCGAACAGCGAAGCGCCGAGCCCGATCAGGGCCGCGAGCGGTAGAAGCCACGCCTTTGGCGCGGGGTGGGGCGTTCGAACAGGCATCTTGTCCTCCGACATGGTTGGGACAAGGCCTCCCGTCGTCCTTTCCCGACAATCATCGGTGTGACCGGGCGTGCCGGCTGCGAGTTCTATAATGGCGCGCGAACATGCCCTCCTCCGAAGCGCGCGCCGTCCCGGCCGCCACGCAGAATCCACGGCAACGCATCGAAGAAGCGCTCGCGGGTGCAATGCGCGAGACGCTGCCCGGCGCGCCGGCCTCGATCGCGATCGTCGAGCGCCCGCGCGACCCGGCGCACGGCGACTACGCGACGAGCGCGGCGCTGGCACTGGCGAAGGCGGCGAGGCGCAATCCGCGCGAGCTCGCGAACGCGCTCGCCGGATTCCTGCAGTCGGCGCTGCCGGATCTCGTGTCCGTCGCCGAGGTCGCCGGTCCCGGGTTCGTCAACATCCGCCTCACGGCCGCGGCACGGCAGCAGGTCGTCGCCAGGATCCTGCGTGCAGGCGACGACTACGGGCGCGCGGAGTCGCGCGCCGGCGAGCGCGTCGTCATCGAGTTCGTGTCCGCGAATCCGACGGGGCCGCTGCACGTCGGCCACGGCCGGCAGGCGGCGCTCGGCGACGCGATCGCGAACCTGCTCGAATGGCAGGGCGCGAGCGTGTCGCGCGAGTTCTACTACAACGACGCCGGACAGCAGATCGAGAACCTCGCCGTCTCGGTCCGTGCCCGCGCCCGCGAGATCCTCGGCGAATCCGGCGAATTTCCCGACGACGGCTACCGCGGCGAATACATCCGCGAGCTGTCGCAGCGCTATCTCGGCGAGGTCGGCAACGACCTCTCCGACATCGAGCGGATCCGCCGCTTCGCGGTCGACGAGCTGCGCAAGGAGCAGGATCGCGACCTGGCCGCGTTCGGCGTGCGCTTCGACCGCTACTATCTCGAAAGCTCGCTTTATGCCGACGGACGCGTCGATGCCACCGTCGCGCGTCTGCGCGAAGCCGGCGTCACGTACGAGCACGAAGGCGCGCTGTGGCTGCGTACCACCGCGTTCGGCGACGACAAGGACCGCGTGATGCGCAAGACCGACGGCGGGTACACGTATTTCGTACCCGACGTCGCCTACCACGTGACCAAGTTCGAGCGCGGGTTCGCGCGCGCCATCAACGTCCAGGGCTCCGACCACCACGGCACGGTGGCACGCGTGCGGGCGGGGCTCCAGGCGCTCGGGCTCGGGATCCCGCAGGGCTATCCCGATTACGTCCTGCACAAGATGGTGACGGTGATGCGCGGCGGCGAAGAGGTCAGGATCAGCAAGCGCGCGGGCAGCTACGTCACGCTGCGCGACCTGATCGACGAGGTGGGGCGCGACGCGGTCCGCTTCTTCCTCGTGTCGCGCAAGGCGGACTCGGAATTCGTGTTCGACATCGATCTCGCGCGCTCGCAATCCGAGGAAAATCCGGTCTACTACGTGCAATACGCCCATGCGCGCGTCGCGTCCGTGCTGAGGCAGGCGGGGCTCGGCTTCGAGGACGCCCGCGCAAGCCTTCGCGACGCCGACGTGTCGGTCCTCGAGAGCCGCTACGAGACGCCGCTCTTACGACGTCTCGACGATTTTCCCGACGAGATCGCCGCGGCGGCACGCGACTTCGCGCCGCATCAGCTCACGTTCTTTCTCAAGGATTTGGCGCAGGAATTCCACAGTTACTATAATGCGGAGCGTTTTCTCGTCGACGACGTGCAGCTGCGCGATGCGCGGCTCGCGCTGATCGTCGCGGTCGGCCAGGTGTTGCGCAACGGACTCACCGTGCTCGGCATCGGCGCCCCCGATGCGATGTGACGCTTGTCTTCGGCGAGGGCGCGCGCTTCCAATGACGACATTCGCGCCGGCTCCTTCAACGACTCCATGACCCCATCCAGAGTATCGCGCAGGCCGACGATTGCGCGCACGCCGCAGCCTCGCGGCTCGCTCGGCGGCACGCTGCTCGGCGTGTTCATCGGCATGATCGTCGGCCTCGGCATGGCGGCGAGCGTCGCCTACTGGCTGATGAAGAACAACCCGGCGCTGCCGATGCCGACGTTCTCGCACGAGGCGCGCGAGGCCGCGCGCGACCAGGCGAAGGTCGCGAAGGCCGACGACAAGCCGCGCTTCGATTTCTACAAGATCCTGCCCGGCGTCGAGGAGCCGAAGGTGCAGCCGGCGCGCGGCGACCGGCCCGCGGACGCGCCGAAGGATCCGCTCGCCGGCAAGGCGATCGAGCGCGCGGCGGCGCCGTCGCTGCAGCCGGCGTCGATCGATGCGGCAGCGCCGGTCGACGCGCCCCAGAAGGCGGCGAAATCCGCCGATCGCTTCTGGCTGCAGGCGGGGTCGTTCTCGTCGGCGCCCGACGCCGAGAACCTGCGCGCGCGCCTCGCCCTCGCGGGGTGGGAAGCGAGCGTGCAGCAGGGGGCGCTGCCCGACAAGAGCGTCCGCTACCGTGTTCGCCTCGGGCCCTACGACAACGCCGACGAGCTCGGGCGGATGAAAACCGAGCTCGCGAAGCGCGGATTCGACGTCGCCGTCATCCACTACTGACGGGCGGCACCGCGCGCGGACGAGCGGGGGAACTCGCGAGCCGCCGCGCCGGCCCAAATCCTCTTCATCACCCTGGAGTTTCCATGAGCCTCTCCGCAGTGCGTTTACTCGGCCGCAGCGTGATCGCCCTCGTCGCATTCGCGTTCTTCGCCGGCTCGGCAAGCGCGCAACTCGTCGAAGGCAAGAACTACCTGCGCCTTCCGAACCCGCAACCAGTCGAAACGGCCAACAAGATCGAGGTGATCGAATTCTTCTCGTACGGCTGCCCGCATTGCGCAGCGCTCGAGCCGTATCTCGACAAGTGGCTCGACACGCTTCCCCCGGACGTCGCGTTCCGGCGCATTCCCGTGATGTTCCACCCCGACTGGGTGCAACTCGCGAAGATCTACTACACGCTCGACGCGATGGGGCAGGGGCCCAAGCTTTCGCCGGAAGTGTTCAAGGCGATCCACCAGCAGAACGTGAACCTGACCGAGAAGAACAAGTTCTTCGACTGGGCCGCGAGCAAGGGACTCGACAAGAAGAAGGTCGAGGAGGTGTTCTCGTCGTTCGCGATCGACGGCAAGGTCAAGCGCGCGATGCAACTCGCGCAGGAATATCACATCGAGGGCGTGCCGACCGTCATCGTCGACGGCAAGTTCGTGACCTCGTCCGAACGCGTCGGCACGCACGCGAACCTGCCCGCCGCCATCAACGAATTGGTCGCCAAGGCGCGCTCCGAGCGCAAGAGCTAGGACGCCGGCCAGCGCACGACCGAGCGGTCGCGCGATCGCCTCGAAGGTCTTCATTACCGGCGCCTCGTCGGGAATCGGCGAGGCGCTGGCGCGGCACTACGCCGGCAACGGCGCGGCGGTGGGTCTCTACGCACGGAGAATCGGCGAGCTTTCGCGGATCGCGGCATCGCTCCCCGCCGAGCGCGTCGCGATCTATGCCGGCGACGTTCGCGACGCGGACGTCGTCGCCGCCGCGGCGCGCGCGTTCGTCGCCCGCTTCGGCACGCCGGACGTCGTCGTGGCGAACGCCGGCGTCTCGCGCGGAACGTCGACCGAGCACGCCGACGATCTCGCGACGTTCCGCGACGTGCTCGACACGAACGTCGTCGGCCTCGTGAACACGTTCCAGCCGTTCGTCGCGGCAATGCGCGCCGCGCGTCACGGCACGCTGGTCGGCATCGCGAGCATCGCCGGGTTCCGCGGCGTGCCCGGCTCGGGCGCGTACAGCGCGTCGAAGGCCGCCGCGATCGCGTACCTCGAGAGTCTGCGCGTCGAGCTTCGCGGCAGCGGGGTCAGTGTCGTCACCGTGTGTCCCGGTTACATCGCGACGCCGATGACCGAGGGCAATCCGTATCCGATGCCGTTCCTGATGAGTCCCGAAGCGGCCGCGCGGAGCATCGTGCGCGCCGTCGCGCGGCGCAAGCGCTTCCACGTGCTGCCGTGGCCGATGGCGCTGCTCGGCCGTGCGTTTCGAGCACTTCCGCGGCCGCTCTACGACCGGATGTTCGCGAACGCCCCGCGGAAGCCGCGCAGCCGCTGAAGCGAACGATCGACGCGGAGGCCTCGGCTCCTGCGCCTACAGAGGCACGCGGACGCCGACCGTCACGCCGTAGGCATTGCCGTCGGTGCGTCCGGATGTCGCGAACCCCGTCAGGTATCCGGTGACGCGGCCGAAGTCGCTGCTTGCGCCGAGCAGATACGAAACGTAGTCGCGATCGGGCTTGATCGTCGGAATCGCATATTGGCCGCCCAGCGTGACGGACGACGCCGAAACGAACCGCGTGTCGTCCTTGCTTTCGAGTTCGTAGGCGATCCGTGCGAACGGCCGCACCGCGCCGATCTGCCCGGCGACTTGCCAGCCGAGCGTCGAGACGAACGACTCGCGCTTCTGGTCGCCGTAGACGAGAGCCGTGCTGTCCGAGCCGCTTTCGGCGTAGCCGTTCACGTGGATGTCCTGGTAGGCGAGCCGTACGAAAGGACCGTGTAGGAGGTCGGCGTAGCGGAACCAGTAGCCGCCGAGCACGCTCGCCATCACGTGCCAGCCGCGCGTGCCGCCGCGCTCGGTCCGGGAGAGGGGACCGAGGGCGAACTGCCGGTGGACGTCGCGGTAATCGAGGTCGCCGGCGCCCAGGGTCGCACCGGCGTACCAGGGCCCGTCACCGTAACCCGCGTACAGCGTCCCCGCCGTTTCGCGCATCTTGTAGCCGCCGCTGTCGCCGCCGAAGTCGCCCTTGTCGTCGGCGTACGTGAACGCGGCGCCGACGAGCGCGTGATCCGTGAGCTTCGCGTCGCCGCCGATCGCGATCGTGTTCACGTCCGCATTGCCCGAAACGAAATTGCCGGCGAAGTCGTTGTGGCCGTAGTCGTAGCTGACCCACGCGCTGAACCGGCTCGATGCGACCGGTGCGCCGAGCGCGGAGATCATCCGCGCGTCGATCGCGCGAAACGTCGACTGTTCGACGCCGAGCGGCGCCTCGGCCAGGACGCCGACCTTCATCGGACCCTCGATCATCGACTCGACGGCCTGGGCGATGATCGCGTGGCCCGCGCTGGTCGGATGCGCACCGTCGGCGAAGAGGAATGTGGAGGCCGCGTCCGGCACGACGAGATTCGCTGGCGTGCAGAGCAGCGCCGGCGTGGTTCCGCATGCGGGCGTCGTGACGTTGGTCAAGCCGAAAGCGGAAGGATCGGCGAGCGCCTCGTTGACGAGCGCGTAGATGTTGAAGCGGATTGTCGGCACGCCGAGCGCGTCGAGGCCCGCGATCAGCGAGCCGTTGAAGAGGTTCGTCACGCCGGAAATGAGCGCCCGCTGTCCCGACGCAATGCCCGCCGGAGTGCGGCCGATGTCGGGCAGGTTGAAGACGACCAGGTAACGCGCGCCTGCGGCGCTCAGGATCCCGACCTGGCCGACGAGGTCGTTGGCCGCTTGCGCGATGTTCGCCTGCAATTGCGCCGGCGTGATCGCGCCGGATGCGGCGGCGTCGAGCTGGGAGAAAATGTCGTTCGCCCCGCCCCACACGGCGTAGAGCGCGTTGCGGTCGAGCGGACCCGACGCAACGAGTTGCGCGACCTGTCCACTGATCGGCGTCGCGCTCCCCGTCGGCGGCGCATCCGGGACGCCGGGAAGGTTTGCAACGCGCGCGCCGCCCTGCGCGAAGTTCGTGCCGCCCTGGTTCGCCGGCACCGCGTCGAAACCATAACGGCGTGCGAAGAGTTGCGACCACACGGGTCCGGGATTGGTGGTGAAGAGCCCGGTGCCCGGGGGCAGCAGCGGCTTGTACGTTCCGCTGTCGGTGAGGCTGTCACCGAAGAACCAGGCGTTCGAGAATTGCGCCGAGGCATCGCCTGCGGCGAGCGCGAGTACGACGGCGGCGGCGAGCAAGGGGCGAAGCGGGTTCTTCACGAGCGTGTCCGGCAAGGGGTGCTCCCGAAAAGCGAGCGGCATTCTAATGCGTCGCATCGTCAACGCGCCGCGCCGCGAAGGCGTTGTCGACCGATGAGATCCGGCGATTCGCGCACCGGGTTGCGTCGATGACGACGCCGGTTAGGCTTTTCGCGGCGCGTCTCGCGGTGTTGCTCGGCCTCGTCGCCATCGCGTTCGGCGCGCAAGCGCAAAGCGACGACGCGCTGCCGGCGCGCGTCGGGCGTGTCGCGAGTGTCGAGGGGATGCTTCGTCATGCGCCGGAAGCCGGCGACGCGTGGTCGACGATCGGGCTCAATTATCCGATCGCGCAGGGCGACAACCTGTGGACCGGACCGGACTCTCGCGCCGAGGTCGATTACGGCGGCGGCGAGTTTCACCTCGGCGCCAACACCAACGTTCACGTATCGAGGCTCGACGAGCGGCAGCTCGCGCTCTTCGTCGCGTCCGGCCGGACGATCGTGCGCGTTCGTTACCTGGAGCCGGGCGATTCCGTTCGCGTCGATACCGCATCCACGCAACTCGCGCTCAATCGGGCGGGACTTTATCGAATCGACGTCGACGCCGGTGCGCAACGGACGACGCTGACCGTGCGCGAAGGCGAGGCCGACATGGCGAGCATCAGCGGCATCGCGTCCGTGTTTCCCGGGCAGGTCGCGACGATCGCCACGCACGACGCGACGGCCGACGTTCGGAGCGCCGGCGGCATCGATGGCTTCGACGCGTGGAGCGCCGAGCGCGACCGCTACCACGAGGCGCCGCGCGCGAACGACTACGTCTCACCCGCGATGGTGGGCGCGGCCGACCTCTATCGCTACGGCGAGTGGAACAGCTATCCCGAGTACGGCGCCGTCTGGCTGCCGACCGTCGATCCCGATTGGGCGCCGTATCGGTTCGGTTACTGGACGTGGCTCGCGGGCTTCGGCTACACCTGGGTCGATAGCGCGCCCTGGGGATATGCACCGTTCCATTACGGTCGCTGGGTGCACGTCGGCGGCCGCTGGGGCTGGTGTCCCGGACGCTTCGTCGCGCGGCCCGCCTGGGCGCCGGCGCTCGTCGCGTGGTACGGGCCCGGGGCGCCGGCTGCGGGCCGCGGGCACGTGGTCGGCTGGGTGCCGCTCGGATGGAGCGAGCCGTACGTGCCGTCGTGGCGGTGCGGCGAGCGTTGCTTCGCCCGCTACAACCGACCGTATGCGGTGCCGGCCGCCCGCCCCGACTCGCGACCTTCCCGCTACGCCAACGCCGGCGTCCCGAATGCGATGACGGTCGTGCCGGCCGCGACGCTGACGACGGAACGCCCCGTTGCTCGCAATCGCGTGCCGCTTCCCGCGGATCGATCTGTCGCGCCGCCGCTTGCGGCCACTCCCCCTGCGGTCCTGCCGGCTGCGCCGCGGACCGACGCGGTGCGCCCGGGTAACGGCGCGCCCGTGCCGGCGGGCGCGCGCCCTCGCCCGGCACCCTCGGCACCGCTCGTCACGCCTCCGATGTCCTCGACGCTGCCCGCGGCGCCGCGCTCGCCCGTCGTACCGGTGCCGGCAGGAGGCGTTGCGCAGCCGCCGGCTCCGGCGATCGTGCGCCCGGTTCCCGTTCCGCCGTCCACTTCGTTACCGGCGCCGAGCCGCTCGCCGCCCTCGTCGTTCCCACTGCCGCCGGTGCCGTCGGCGCCGGTGCCCGGTACCTCGCCGGCGCCGCCGGCGGCCGTCGTTCCGATGCCCGTGCATCCGGCGCCACCCGCGCGCGCGCCGGCACCGCCGCCGAGCGCGCCTGCGCCCGCCGCCGTCCCGACACCCGTACCGGTGCCCGCCCCTGCGCCGGTTCCGCCGGCGCCACCGCGCAGTGCGAGCTGAGGTGCTGCGGCTTACGCGTCGGCGCGAAGCCGCGCGTACGATCCCGGCGCTGCCTCGATCACCTTGAGCTTGCCCTTGCCGGGCACGCGGGCCGGAACCTCCTTGTCGAGGAACGGCTCGATCCAGGCGCGCCAGTCGGTCCACCACGAGCCGGCATGCTGCGTCGCACCGGCGAGCCACGCGTCCGCGTCGTCGGGCAGCGCCTCGCTCGTCCAGTAGCCGTACTTGTTCGCGGCGGGCGGGTTGATCATCCCCGCGATGTGCCCGGAGCCGGACAGCACGAACCGCTTCGCGCCGCGAATGAGCCGCGGTCCCGCGTACGTCGACTTCCACGGCGCGATGTGATCTTCCATCGCCGAGACGAAGTACGTCGGCACATCGACCTTCGAAAGATCGATCGGCACGCCGGCGAGCGTGAGGGCGCCGGGCTCGCGCAGCTTGTTGCCGATGTACATGTTGCGCAGGTAATAGCTGTGCATCCGCGCGGGCATCCGAGTCGAGTCGCAGTTCCAGTGCAAGAGGTCGAACGGGAACGGATCGCGGCCGAGCAGGTAGTTGTTGATGACGAACGACCAGATCAGGTCGTTCGCGCGCAGCATGTTGAACGTGTTCGCCATCTCGCTGCCTTCGAGATAGCCGCGCTCCTGCATCTTCTTCTCGAGCGAAGCGACCTGGTCCTCGTCGATGAACACCTCGAGCTCGCCAGGGGCGGTGAAATCGATCAGCGCCGTCATGAACGTCGCGCTCGCGATGCGCTTCTGCTTCTTCGCGGCGAGCCAGCCGAGCGTCGCGGCGAGCAGCGTGCCACCGAGGCAGTAGCCGATCACGTTCGCGTCGGGCTCGCCGGTCGCGTCGCGGATCGCGTCGAGCGCGGCGATCGGTCCCTCGGTCAGGTAATCCTCGAA
>DATIEN010000091.1:0-6734 GCA_035455705.1 Casimicrobiaceae bacterium
GGAAGGTCGACGCACGACATCGAGCCGGTGGACGTGGTCCTGTTCGTCGACACGTTCACCAACGCCTTCGAGCCCGAGAATGCGCACGCGGCGCTGCGCGTGCTGCGCGCCGCCGGTTGTCGGGCCGAGGTCGCGATACCGTCGCCGCACGAAGGCGCGAACGCGCGGCCGCTGTGCTGCGGCCGGACGCTGCTTGCCTACGGCTTCGTCGACGAAGCGCGGCACGAAGCGCGGCGGATGGTCGACGCGCTCGCGCCTTATGTCGCGGCCGGCGCCTCGATCGTCGGGCTCGAGCCATCGTGCCTCTTCACGCTGCGCGACGAGTTTCTCGGTCTGCGCCTCGGCGATTCGGCCGAGCGCATCGCCGAGCGCGCGCTCATGATCGAGCAATTCCTCGTTCGCGGTTGCGGGGGCGGCAAGGCCGAGCTGCCGTTGGCGGCGCTGCCGCAGAAGCGCGCACTCGTTCACGGGCATTGTCACGAGAAGGCGTTCGATGCGGCCGGCGCCACGCTCGAGGTGCTACGCTGGATTCCCGAACTCGCCGTCGAGCCGATCGAGTCGAGCTGCTGCGGCATGGCCGGTGCATTCGGCTACGCAGCCCGTCACTACGACGTGTCGATGCGCATGGCCGAGCTGACGCTCCTGCCCGCGGTGCGCGCCGCGGGTGCCGATGCGCTGGTCGTCGCCGACGGCACGAGCTGCCGCCACCAGATCGGCGACGGAATGCGCGAAGGCGGACGGCGCGAAGCGCTGCACGCGATTCGCGTCCTCGCGCGTGCCGTCGAGGGCGCGGCCGGTCCGTCGCGCCGGCGGCGGAAGCGCGACCGGGTGAGCGACGTCCTTCGGGCTCCGGTAACCTGAACGCGATGGGCGCGCCGGATCTCGACATCGTGGCGCGGACGACGCTCGATCATTACGAGCGGCGCGCACAGGCGTTCCTCGAGGCGACGCGCGATCACGACGTCGCGCAGAACATCGAGGCGCTCTTGTCGCGCATCGAAGGCGAGCCGCCGTTCACGATCCTCGATTTCGGCTGCGGTCCGGGCCGCGACCTGCGCACGTTTGCAAGCCTCGGCCACAAGGCGATCGGTCTCGAGGGCGCGGGCGCGTTCGTCGCGATGGCGCAAGCATCGAGCGGCTGCGAGGTCTGGCGGCAGGACTTCCTGCGGCTCGCGCTGCCGGCGTCGTTTTTCGACGGGATTTTCGCCAATGCGTCGCTCTTCCACGTGCCGTCGGCTGCGCTGCCGCGCGTGCTCACCGAGCTTCGCGACGCGCTCAAGCCGCGCGGCATCCTGTTCGCCTCGAACCCGCACGGACGCAACGAGGAAGGCTGGAATGGCGGCCGATACGGCGCCTACCACGATCTGCCGACGTGGTCGCGCTATCTCGAAGACGCCGGCCTCACGCTGCTCGACCACTACTATCGGCCCGCGGGGCTGCCGCGCTCGCAGCAGCCGTGGCTTGCGACCGTCGCGCGCCGCGCCTGACGGCGCGCGAACCGGCAGTCAGTGCGTCGGCAGCACGGACTCGACGAACGCGTCGCAGCGACCGGGCGAGGACGGGCAGGAAATCGTTCCCGTCGACGGCTGGAAGTTGCGCACGCTGTAGTAGTAGGTGGCGCCCGGCGTCAGCACCGTGAATCCGGGATGGAACGTGGTCGTGAACTGGATCACGTTGGAAAGCCCCGACTGTCGGGCGACAGGACCGTTGGCACCCGTGGTATCGGTCGGCCGGAAATCGCACGGCGTGCGCGAGAGGGTGACCTCGCGGAAGGTCGGCTGGCCGGCGAACTCGGCCGATGACATGTTTCCGCCGGTCGAACCGACGGGCACCGAGAAGCGGACGGTCCACGCGCCATTCCATGCGAATGCAGGCGGCACCGGCATCAACACGCTTTCGATTCGCGCCGTCTGCGACCCGAGGTCGCTGTACAGGTAGCTCGGGAAGGCGGAACAGAGTCCCGGCGGCGTCGGAGCGCTTGCTACCCAGTTGAGCGTCACCGAAACCGGTTCGCTGCTGCCACCCGTGCCGAGCGCGAATACGGTGTACGTGTGCGGACCAGGCGCGCTTTCACGGACGACGCACGTGCGGGTCGAGCTCTTGCAACCCTGCCAGGTGTAGGCACCCACCACCGCGTTGCACGTCACTTCGAAGGCCGCGAACGTGCCGACGGTCGGCGGATCGGTTTGCGACGTGCGAGCCATCGTGCACTTCGGCGCGCTCGACGAAACGGTGCTCCACGAGACCGCGACGCTCGCCGGCGCGCTCGCGCCTGCCGCGTTGCGCGCCACGACGGTGTAAGTGACCTGCCCGACCGACGCCGACGTCGCGTTGCACTGCGACGTCGCGCTCATGCAATTCGTCCACGTGTACGCGGTCGGTGCGTTCGTGCACGACGCGCTCAGCGTCACCGTGCTGCCGGCCAGCGGAGAGGCGTTCGATGTCGTGACGACGCACGCGGGAACGCTTTGTCCGGTGCCCGGGCCCCCGGGCGAGCACATCGCGACCGGCATCGACGCGGGTCCGTAGCCCTCGGCGATGTAGCCCTTCGCGACCATCGCCTGCAGCGTGGCCGGATCCGTCGTGAAGCGATGATTGGAGTCGGCGCGGTTGTTCCACGCGCGATAGACGGGCACGCTTCCCTGGGGACACTGGCCGCTGACGGCGTCGGGCAGGTAGATGCCGAAGGCGTTGTCCGTCTCCTCGATCCACGCGCCCGCGAAGCGGCGCAGGACGTCGGCGCACTCCGCGGGCGACGCCGAGTAGAAATGCGAATCGAGCCCCGCGGCGGGCACGCCGTAGAACCGGCACACCGGCGAGGCGCCGGCGACCGGCGTCGTCGGATCGAAGACGGTGAAGTGCTGGCCGGTCCTCTGCCATCCGGCGAAAAAGCCGGCATCGAGCTTCGTGATCTCGTCGGCGAACGACGTGACGAAATAATGGTCGAGCGCCGCGTTGTAGTACTCGATCGCCTCGAGCGTCGCGGCTTTCGCGCTGCCGCATGCGACGAGCCACAGGACGAGCAGCCATTTCGTTTGCGAACGCATCATCATCGTAGCCCTTCGGCGGTCGGCGGGGTGACCAACGGACCGGCCGCACGGCGCCCGAGTTCCCGCCGGCCGCGGCCCGCGGCGAACGACGCTTGCCGCCACCGCGCATGCTATGCTGGTTTGCCGGTGCCAACGCGCTCGCCGCGCCTCGTGCCGGACCACCACCACAATACGATGATCGAATGGAGGATTCGATGGACATGCTGCGCCGCTGCCTGCTCGCGCTCGGATGCGCGTTCGCGCTCGTTGCGGGCGCTTCGGCACAGACGCTGCGCATCGGCCTCGCCGAAGACCCCGACGTTCTCGACCCCACGCTCGCCCGAACGTTCGTCGGCCGGATAGTCTTCGCGGCGCTTTGCGACAAGCTGTTCGACATCGACGAAAAGCTCGATATCGTGCCGCAGCTCGCAACCGGCTACCAATGGTCGCCCGACAAGAAGTCCCTCACGATCAAGCTCCGGTCGAACGTCACGTTCCACGACGGCGATAAGATGGATGCGGCGGCCGTCAAGTACAGTCTCGAGCGCCACAAGACGATGGCCGGATCGAACCGGCGCGGCGAGCTCGCGCCACTGACGGGCGTCGAGGTCGTCGACCCGCTGACCGTTCGGCTCGATCTTTCGGCGCCGTTCTCGCCCCTGCTCGCGCAACTCGCCGATCGCGCCGGCATGATCGTGTCGCCGAAGGCCGCGCAGGCGGAGGGCGACAAGTTCGGCACGCACCCCGTGTGCGCCGGACCGTTCAAGTTCGTCGAGCGCGTCGCGCAGGATCGCATCGTGCTCGAGCGCTATGCCGATTACTGGAACAAGGGCGCCGTCCACTTCGACCGGATCGTCTACACGCCAATCCCCGATTCGACCGTGCGGCTTGCGAACCTGCGCTCCGGACAGCTCGATTTCATCGAGCGTCTCGCCGCCTCGGACGTGCCGCAGGTCAAGGGCGACGGCCGACTCGGCATCACGAAGATCACCGAGATTGGTTACCAGGGCATCACGATCAACGTCGGCAAAAGCGATCTCGCGCAGAAGAATCCGCTCGGCAAGGACGCGCGCGTGCGCGAAGCGTTCGAGCTCGCGCTCGATCGCGACGGCATCGTGCAGGTCGCGATGGACGGCGAGGCCGACGCGGGCAACCAGTGGGTCGCGCCGACAAACGTGTTCTACGCGAAGAACGTGCCGATCCCGAAGCGCGACGTCGCGCGCGCGAAGGCGCTGCTCAAGGAAGCGGGCGTCGTCAATCCGTCGTTTACGCTGATGACGCCGACGACCGCCGACGCGCAGCGAATCGCGCAGGTGGTGCAGGCGATGGCGCGCGAGGCGGGCTTCGACGTGAAGATCCAGTCGACGGAATTCGCGACGTCGCTCGACCTCGCCGACAAGGGCCAGTTCGATGCCTACGTGCTCGCGTGGAGCGGGCGCGCCGATCCCGACGGCAACATCTTCAGCTTCGACGCGTGCAAGCAGCCGCTCAACTACGCCGGGTACTGCAAGCCCGAAGTCGACGAGATCCTCAAGCAATCGCGCACGACGCTCGACGTGAACGAGCGCAAGAAGCTCTATGCAGACCTGGCGGCGATCGTTCTGAAGGACCGGCCGATCGTGTACCTCTATCACCGTCATTGGCTCTGGGCGTACACGAACAAGCTCGAGGGCCTGCGGCCGATACCCGACGGGCTCGTGCGCGTGACCGACCTTCGGTTCAAGTGACGCGAATGCGGTTCGGCGGCGTTCGCGCGTCCGCTGTCAGGTTGTTGGACTTCGCACGGAGGACGGCGTAGGCTCTTTGGCCCCACGCCTCGCGTCGGAGGGACGCGCGAGGCGCTCTTCGCTCGGAGGTCAACATGCGCGCCATTCGCCTTGTCGTGGCTGCGGCGGGCCTCGCCGCCGCGATTCACGTAGCGCCCGTCGCCGCATCCGCATACTCGCTGGACCAAAGCGATCTCTGGTGGATCCCCGCCGAGTCCGGCTGGGGCATCCAGCTCGTTCAGCGCAGTTCGCTGATCTTCGCCACGATGTTCGTCTACGCCGCGAACGGCACGCCGACGTGGTACGTGGCGCTGCTCAAGCCGCCGGGTGCGGGAAGCGACGACGCGGCGAAGGCCCTGGGGCTCTCGTGGTCGGGCGACCTTTACGCGACGACCGGTACAGGCTTCGGCGCCATGTGGAACCCGAACGCGTTCTCGGCAACGAAGGTCGGCACGATGATGTGGACGCCGACCGATGCGATCAGCGGCATGCTGGTCTATTCGGTGAACGGCATTCCGGTCACCAAGAGCATCGTCCGCGAATTCATCGCGTTCGACGACTTCAGCGGCACGTTCCAGGGGGGCATTCAGCTGACGCAGGCCGGCTGCACGGACCCGTCGAAGAACGGCACCTTCGACGATTTCGCGAACGTGACGATCACGCAGAGCAGCAGCCAAAGCTTGGGGCTTGCGCTCACCACGGCGACGACCGGCGTCAACTGCACGTTCCAGGGCCCGCTGACGCAGGCCGGGCGCTTCGGCGCGGCCAGCGGCACATTCGTCTGCAACGGAAAGACGACGACGGGCAGCCTGTTCAACATGGTCGTCGGACCCGATTCGATCGTCGTGCACTTCAAGTCCAGCGATTCGGCGAACGGCTGCACCAGCACCGGCGCCGTCGCGGGCGTGCGCATGTAAGCGCCCATTCATCCGACCGCGGCGCCGGACCGCATGCGCGTTCGGCGCCCGCATCTCGTCCGCGACGATGCTGACGTACGTCGTCCGCCGTGTCGCGACGATCGTGCCGACGCTGCTTTTCGCGTCGATCCTGATCTTCGGGTTGCAGCAACTGCTGCCGGGCGACCCGGCGATGGTGCTCGCGGGCGAGGAGCGCGATCCGAGCGTCATCGCGCACCTGCGCGAGACGATGCACCTCGACCAGCCGTTTCCCGTCCGCTACCTCTATTGGCTGCGCGGCGTGCTGCACGGCGATCTCGGCGAATCGCTGCGAATGCAGCAGCCGGTCGGCACGCTGATCGCGCAGAAGCTGCCGGTGACGCTCGAGCTCGCGTGCATTGCGATCGTCATCGCGCTTTCGATCGGCATTCCGGCCGGCGTCGTGTCCGCCGTGCGGCGCGGTGGCGCGTGGGACTACGGCGCGAACGTCGTCGCGCTGTGGGGCCTGTCGACGCCGAATTTCTGGCTCGGCATCATGCTGATCCTGCTCTTCTCGGTGACGCTGCGCTGGCTGCCCGCGTCGGGGTACGTGAGCCCGTTCGAGGACCTGCGTGCGAATCTCGCGGCGATGATCATGCCGGCGTTCGTGCTCGGCAATGCAATCGCCGCCGTGCTGATGCGGCATACGCGCAGCGCGATGCTCTCGGTGCTGTCGTCCGATTACGTGCGGACTGCGCGCGCGAAGGGCGTCCGCGAGCGCGACGTCATCGTCAAGCACGCGCTGCGCAACGCGCTGATTCCGATCATCACGCTAGGCGCACTCGAATTCGGCACGCTGCTCTCGGGCGCCGTGTTGACGGAGCAGGTGTTCACGATACCGGGCTTCGGCAAATTGATCGTGGACGCCGTGTTCAATCGCGATTACGCCGTCGTGCAAGGCGTGGTGCTATTCACGGCGACTGCGTACATTCTCCTGAACCTGGTCGCCGATCTGGCGTACGCGATCGTCAATCCGCGGATTCGCGTGCAGTGATGCAGGTCAC
>DATIEN010000092.1:0-23474 GCA_035455705.1 Casimicrobiaceae bacterium
CCGGTCGCCTCGTAGCGGTTGCCGCCGCCGCTCCGCGTCGGGACCGCGCCGTACGCCGTCACCTCGGCACCGGTGTAGTCGCTCCGCGTGATGAAATTGATGACCCCGGCGATCGCGTCCGAACCATAGATCGCCGACGCGCCGTCCTTCAGGATCTCCACCCGCTCGATCGCGTCGAACGGGATCGACGCGAGGTTGACCCCGCCCACACCCTGGATTTCGCCCGGGAATCCTTCGATCCGGTGCCCGTTCAGCAGAACCAGCGTGAACTGTCCGCCGAGGCCGCGCAGCGAGGCGGTCTGCGCCGAAAACGTCGCCGCGCCGACCGCGCTGGCAAGGGAGACCGCGTTGACGCTGCTGATGGCAGAAACCGTCTGCAGCAGCTCCGGAACCGTCGTGGCTCCGGTCTTTTCGATCTGCTCGCGCGTGATGATCTGGACGGGCAGCGCGCCTTCCCCTTCGACGCGCTTGATGTTCGAACCCGTCACTTCCACGCGGATGTCCGGCCTGGCCTCGGGTCTCGTATTCGATGGCACGTCCGGATTGACAGCCTGGGCGAGCGCACCGGACGCCGCCATCGCACCGCCGGCGCCGACGATGCAGGCGAGTGCGGCCGCGACCTTCTTGCGTTGGAAAATCATGTGGAAACCCCCAAAGGAAAGTGGTACTAAAAGGGAAGAAATTTCGCCTTTCGGCACGCAGTACCAACGTTACAACACGGGAATTTCCGGCAGCAAAGAAAATCCCCCCTTCCCTGCCGCTGCGCGGCGGTTTTGTTGCAAATTCGTCAACCATGGCCATCCGCCACGCGACCCCGGCCGACCTGCCGGAAATCGTCGCGATCTACAACGCGTCGATCCCGGGACGCATGGCGACGGCCGACCTCGCGCCGGTCAGCGTCGCCGATCGGCGGCAATGGTTCGCCGACTTCGATCCGGCACGGCGGCCGATCTTTGTCGCGTGCGATCCGGACGATCGGCCGGTCGCTTGGCTCTCGCTGCGATCGTTCTATGGCCGTCCGGCCTATGACGAAACGGTGGAAGTGGGTCTTTACACCGCACCCGCAGCGCAGCGGAGCGGGTACGGTCGGGCGCTCCTCGCGCACGCAATGACGCAGGCGCCTTCGCTGCGCATCACGACGCTCCTCGCCTTCACGTTCGCCCACAACGCACCCAGCCTCGCGCTCTTTCGCAATGCCGGCTTTGCCGATTGGGGATTCCTCCCGGGCGTCGCGAAGCTCGACGGCGTGCGCCGCGACGTGGTGATCCTCGGTCGGGCGTTGTGAGCCTGCAACAGTCGCCGTTGAGGGCGAACGCCCGTTCGTTCCGGATCGAGGGCGCCGTTCGCGATGACGTCGCCGACCTTCAGCGTCTCGTCCGGGCGCTCGCCGACTACGAGCGGCTCTCGGCCTTATGCATGTCGACGGAGGCCGACCTCGAAGCGGCGCTGTTCGGCCCGCAGCCGGCCGCCGAGGCGCTGATTGCACGTGTTGGCGCAAAATCTCATGAATGTGCCGGTTTTGCGTTGTTTTTCCATACTTACTCGACGTTCCTGGGCCGCCGGAGTCTGTGGCTCGAGGATCTTTTCGTAATGCCCGCGCACCGCCACCTCGGCATCGGCCGGGCGTTGCTGGTCCGGCTCGCCTCGCTCGCCCGCGAGCGCGGTTGCGGTCGGTTCGAATGGGCGGTCCTCGACTGGAACGCCCCCGCGATCGCGTTCTACGAGGGCCTCGGGGCGAAGATCCTGCCGGACTGGCGCATCGCCCGGGTGACGGGTGACGCGCTCGAGCGGCTCGCCGGACCTCGTCCGGGCGCGACCAAAGGCGACCGGCCGTGAGGCCGCATCGGCGATAATCACGTCTTCCTGACTTCGCTCGCGCCCGTGCGCTTCGCGCGGCGTCCCCGCTCATCCCCATGGAAAAGCCTCGCCTTCCCGCGCTTCGCGTCGACGCCGACTATTGGTCGCTGCGCTTCGTCGACGAGTCCTCGCAGTCGTACGCGGTGCGCAAGAACGTGCCGCAACCGCTGTCTTTCGTTACCGACCGGGGCGTCATGGCGTCCGTTTACGCCGACGGCGGATACGGCTATGCCGCAACGTCGGACACCTCCGACGAGGGACTGCGCGAGGTGCTGGCGCGCGCGGCGCACTGGGCGCGCGCGACCGCGCGCTTCGCGCTCGACGACTCGCGAGCGTTGCCGAAACCGGCGCCGCACGGAACGTATGCGTCGCCCTCCGTCGACGCGCCGCTGCCGAGCCGGCGCGAATGGTACGACCTGCTGTCGCAGCTGTCGGAGGCGGCCGGCTGCGATCCCCGCATCGTCGACTGGGAGGCGCTCGTCGATGTCCAGGACGAAACTCATCGGCTGGTGACGAGCGAAGGCGGCGACGTCGTCCAGCGTTTTCGCTTCCTGTTCCCGTCGATCGGCGTGACGGCGCACGCGGACGGCGTCACCCAGCAACGATCGCTGAACGGCAATCGGGGCATCTGCCAGCAGGGCGGCACCGAGATCCTCGCGCGCTTCGGCTTCGAGGGAGCCGGGCGTCGCGTCGCGGAGGAAGCGCTCGAGCTGCTCGCTGCGCCGAACTGCCCGTCGGGGCGCATGGACGTGCTGCTCGCACCCGACCAGATGGTGTTGCAGATCCACGAGTCGATCGGCCACCCGCTCGAGCTCGACCGGATCCTCGGTGACGAGCGCAACTTCGCCGGCACGAGCTTCGTGACGCCCGAGATGTTCGGTCGCTACCGCTACGGCTCGGAGCTTCTGGACATCACGTTCGATCCGACGCGGCCCGAGGAGCTCGCGAGCTACGCGTTCGATGACGAAGGCACGGCGGCCGAGCGCACGTACCTGATTCGCCAGGGCACGCTGATGCGGCCGCTCGGCGGCGCCATCTCGCAGGCGCGCTCCGGACTGCCCGGCGTCGCGAACGCGCGCGCCGACAGCTGGAACCGTCCACCGATCGACCGCATGGCGAATCTGAACCTCGAGCCGGGCGACACGACGTTCGACGACCTCGTCGCGAGCATCGATCGCGGCGTGATGATGGAGACGAACTCGTCGTGGTCGATCGACGACTCCCGCAACAAGTTTCAGTTCGGTTGCGAGCGCGCCCGCCTGATCGAGAACGGCAAGCTGGGCGCGGTCGTCAAGAATCCGAACTACCGCGGCATCAGCGCCGAGTTCTGGCGCAGCCTCGCGCGCGTCGGCAACGCCGACACCGTCCAGGTACTCGGCACGCCATACTGCGGCAAGGGTGAGCCCGGGCAGACGATCCGCGTGGGTCACGCATCGCCCGCCTGCGTGTTCACCAACGTCGACGTGTTCGGGGGCGAAGCATGAGCGCCGGGCCGACGATGGAAGCGTACTTCGACGCGCTCGCGGCGAGCGTCGAACGCGCGCTTCGCCCGGGCGAGTCGTACACGATCGACTTCGATGCCGAGGAAACCGTTTTCGTGCGGATGAATCGTGGCAAGGTGCGGCAGCCGGGCCACGTCGCGCAACGCTATCTCGACGTTCGCCTCCTGCGCGGTGCGCGCCATGCATCGCACCTTCTGTCTCTCACCGGCAATCTCGACACCGACAGGCAGGCCGTCGCCGACGCGCTGGCGAAGCTCCGCGACGTGATTCCCGACCTGCCCGAGGATCCGCACCTGCTGCTCCCGGATACGGTGGTCTCGTCACGCAGCGAGCGCAGCGGGAACATGCCGGCGGCGGAGACGATGGTCGACGAGCTCCTCACGATGGCGCGCGGACAAGACCTCGTGGGCATGCTTGCATCGGGCCCGGTCTACTGCGGCTTCGCCAATTCGCAGGGCCAGCGCAACTGGCACGCGTCGACGACGTTCAATCTTCAGTGGAGCCTCTATTACCGTCGCGACAAGGCGGTCAAGTCCTCGTACACGGGCCTTGCGTGGCAGGACGGGGAACTTGCGTCGAAGATGCGGCAGGCGGTCGAGCAGCTCGCGCTGATCAGCCGTCCGGCGAAGGCGCTCGCACCCGGAAAGTACCGCGCCTACCTGCCGCCGGCGGCGTTGCAGGAAGTGGCCGACATGCTCGAGTGGGACGGCTTCTCCGCGCGCGCGCTCGAGACGCAGCAAAGCCCGCTTGCGAAGATGCGCAACAGGGCGCGCCTCGATCCACGCGTGTCGATCAGCGAGGACATCGCGAGCGGCGTCGCGCCGAATTTCCAGGACGACGGCTTCACCCGTCCCGACAGCGTCCCGCTGATCGTCGATGGCGCGCTCGCCGGCGCGCTGGTGTCGCCGCGCACGGCGCGCGAATTCGACCTCGTCACCAACGGCGCGAACGGCAGCGAATCGCCGGAAGCGCTCGCGATGGCCGGCGGCGACCTCGCCGCCGGCGATGCGCTCGCGGCGCTCGACACGGGACTTGCGATCGGCAATCTCTGGTACCTGAACTTTTCCGACCGCCCCGCTTGCCGGATGACCGGCATGACGCGCTTCGCGACCTTCTGGGTCGAGAACGGCAGGATCGTCGCACCGGTCGACGTGCTGCGCTTCGACGACACCATCTACCGGATGCTGGGCGACAACCTCGAGGCGCTGACGAAGGAGCGCGAAATGCTGCTCGAGGCGAACACCTACGGCGCGCGTATGCTGTCGAGCGTCACGTTGCCGGGCGCGCTCCTGTCGGAGATGAACTTCACGCTTTGACCCGCGTCAACGCCCCCAGCGAAGCGCCAGCGGCGCGACCTCCGCGGCAAGCGCGAGCAGGCCGCGACGCGTCTGCGGATGCAACGGCACCAGCGGATGACGCACGGCGTCGCTCGCGATGACGCCGCCTTCCATCATGACCGTCTTCGTCGCCCGCAAGCCGCACTGGCGGTTCTCGTAGTTGATGAGCGGCAGGATGCGCGCGTACGCGCGCGCGGCGTCGCTCGCGCGTCCGGCGAGAAAGTGCAGGACGACGGGCCGGATCAGATCGGGGAGCATCGCGCTCGGCATCGTGCCGGTCGCGCCGGCTTCCAGATCGGGAATCAGCGTGATCGATTCCTCGCCGTCGAACGGTCCTGCGATCGCATCGCCGGCCGCCTCGATCAAGCCGCGCAGCTTCGCGGCGGCGCCCGGCACCTCGATCTTGAAGTAACGGACCGCGGGCACTTCGCGACAAAGACGCGCGAGCAGCGGCACCGGAAGGTTGACGCCGGAAAGCGGCGCGTCCTGCACCATGATCGGGAGGTCCACCGCCTCGGCGATCCGCGCGTAATGCTCGACGACGCCCTCATCGTCGGCGCGCAGCGACGTGCCGTGATACGGCGGCATCAGCATCAGCATCGACGCGCCCGCGCTCGCTGCCTTGCGCGCGCGCTCGATCGCGATCCGCGTGCTGAAGTGGCTGCAGGTGACGATCACGGGCACGCGGCCCGCGACGTGCGACAGGCAAAGCTCGACGAGCGCGTCGCGCTCGCTGTCCGAGAGCAGGAACTGCTCCGAGTAGTTGGCGAGGATGCAGATCGCGTCGACGCGCTGGTCGACCATGCAGTCGAGGACGCGCCGCTGCCCGTCGAGATCGAGCTCGCCGCCGACGCGAAACGGCGTCGGCGCGATCGGAAACACGCCGGTCAGTCGAGTCGGCATTCGACGATCTCCCTCACGCTTCGCGCGGCAATCGCAGCTCGACGCCGGCCGGCTGCTCGCGCAGCCTGAGCAGCACGCCGACGTCGTCGTTGCCGAAGCCGCGCTCGACGCCTTCGTCGACGCTCGCGAGCGCCGCGCGCCCCACCGGCGTCGCGACGCCGAGTTTCTCGGCCATTCCGACCGCGAGGCGGCAATCCTTGTGCGCGAGCTTGAGCATGAACCCGGGCGAGAAGTCGCCGGCGAGCGGGCGTTTCGGAAGCGCGATCGCGAGCGCGTTGTTCCACGCCATCGTCGTGCGCAATACGCTCATCATCGTGTCGAGCCCGAGGCCGGACTTGGCGCCGGTCACGAGCGCCTCGATCGAGGCCTCGGAAATGGCGGTCGCCAGCAGGTTGTTGATGAGCTTCATCGTCTGCCCTGCCCCGAGTCCCCCGCAGTGGAAGAAGTCGGTGCCCATGCAGTCGAGCACCGGGCGGCAGCGGGCGATCACGTCGGCGGCGCCGCCGACCATCAGCGTGAGCGTCCCCGCCACCGCGTGGTCGGCGGTCTTGCCCACCGGGCTGTCGATCATCGAGGCGCCCTTCGCCAGGATCGCCTCGCCGACCCGGCGCGTCGTGTCGGGATCGATCGTGCTCATGTCGACGTAGATCGCCCCGGGCCGGATGCCCGCCACGATGCCGTCCGTTCCGAGTGCGACGCGCTCCACGTCGGGCGCGTCGGGCAGCATCGTGATCACGATCTCGCTCCCCGCCGCCACCTCGCGCGGTGTTTTCGCCGCGGCCGCGCCGTTGGCGGTGAGCGACGCCACCGCATCGGCGACGACGTCGGCCACGATCAGCCGATGGCCCTTGTCGAGAATGTTTCGCGCCATCGGCGCGCCCATCGTGCCGAGTCCGATGAATCCGACGTTCATGATGCCCCCACGCCAGTGGTGAAATCGACTCTCACGTGCGCGCCTTCCAGCTCTGCTCTTCCCATACCGGCGCGCCGCGCAGGTCCTTCGCGTCCTTGTCGTTGAAGCCCGCGTTGTCGGGAACCCGGCCGGTCTTCTCGTACGCGGCCTTGTCGAGCGGTGCGGCCATCGCGAACGCCGCCTTCACCTGGTCCCACGCGAGCGGCTTCGTGATCAGCTTGCCGTCGACCATGCTCTTCGACGTCTCGAGCAGCGCCGCCGCGTCGCCTTCGGTCGGCCAGCACCAGCCGCGCTTGAACAGCACGTCGTCCTCGACCACCTTCGCGCCGAGCTCCGGGGGCAGTTCCCAGTACTTGCGCGCGAGCTCCGACACCTTGCCGGGATCCTCCTTCGAAAGCTTCGCGACGGCGTCCTGCTGCGCCATGACGAATGCAGTGACGACGGCCGGATCGCTCTCGACGATCTTGCGGCTGCCGATCCAGAACGAGCGATGCAGGTAGAAGCCGTCCGGGTAGAACGCCGACTTCCTGACCGACGGCAGCAGGATGCCCGCACCTTCGCCGGCCGGTCCCTTGTAATGCGCTTCGGTGTATCCGAACGAGTTGATGATGCCGACGATGCCGAGCTCCTGGTTGGCCTTGAGGAACGCCGGGTAGATCACGACGGCCGCGTCCATGCCGGTCGGGATCGTCGCCGCCTGCGCCTGCGTCGGCGTGTTGACCACCGTGATGCCGAACGCCTTCGGATCCGGATTGCCGAGCTCGTAGCGCAGCATCTGCGACAGCACGTTGTACGGGTCGCCGCCGAGCAGCGCGCCGACCGTCTTCCCCTTGAGGTCGGCGACGTTGCGGATCGGCGAGTCCTTGCGCGTCGCGAGCACGAAGCGGAAGTGGCCTTCTCCGACCGTGATGATCTGGATCGGCTGGTTCTGCGCGACGAGGCGGACGATCGGCGTGTTGCCCCACATGCCGAAATCGAGGTTGCCGGAGACGAACGCCTCGACTTGCGGCGCGGCCGACGGATAGTCGCGGTAGTCCACCGTGAGCTCGTAGCCCGCATCCGACGCGAAGCGCTCGAACGTCTTGTTGTCCATCATGTACTTCGTCACCGGCGAGTTGCCCGCGGCCCACGGCTGCCGTCCCACGGACACCTTCATCGACTTCTTGCCCTGGGCCCGCACGAAGAACGGCGCCGCAAGCGCGAGCGATCCCGCGCCCGCGGCCGCGATGAAGTGCCGGCGCGACACACCCTTGCGATCGTTCCCGATGCTCATGTCGTGACTCCTCCTTTGACGATCATGTGACGGTTGCGCGATACGCTTCGTCACGGATGAGGCCCCAGATGTGCTGCGTGAGGGCCTGGAACTCGGCCGACGCGCGCGTCCCGTCGTTGCGCGGGCGCACGAGCCGAATGTCGATCAGCGACTTGAGGCGCCCGGGATGCGCCGTCATCACGGCGACGCGGTCGGCCAGGAACACCGCTTCGTCGATCGCGTGCGTGATGAACACGACGGTGCGTCGCGACGCGGCGGGCCGGTCCTGGCCCCAGATGCGCAGCAACTCGTCCTGCAGGATCAATCGCGTCTGCGCGTCGAGTGCGGCGAGCGGCTCGTCCATCAGCAGCACCTCGGGCTCGTTCGCGAGGAGCCGCGCGAGTGCGGCGCGCTGGCGCATGCCGCCGGAAAGCTGGTGCGGATATTTGTCCTCGGAACCCTTCAGGCCGACGAGGTCGATGCACGAGCGGACCCGCGCCGCGCGTGCATCCGCGGACAGCGCAGCGCCGGCCGGCCCGTGCTTCAGGCCGAAGCCGACGTTTTCGCGGACGGTCTGCCAGGGAAAAAGGGCGTAGTCCTGGAACATGACGCCACGCGCGGGACCCGGGCCGGTGATTTCGACTCCGTCGAGCATGACGCTGCCGCCACTCGGCCGCTCGAGGCCCGCGAGCATGTTGAGCACCGTCGTCTTGCCGCAACCCGAAGGCCCCACGATCACGAGGAATTCGCCTTGCGCGACGTCGAGCGTGAAGTCGTCGACCGCGACCGTGCCACCCCTGCCGTCGAAGCGCTTGCCCACCTGGGCGAGACGCAATTTCGGCTGCGCGCCTGCGGCTCCGGCGACGGATGAAGTCGCGCTGCTTTCCCGCGCCGGATGCGCCGTGCCGTGAGCTCCGGCCGCGCTCACCGTGCGTTCCACGGCATCAACCCGCGTAGCGCCAACCGCAGCAGCGCGTCGAGGACGAGCGCGACGAGGCCGACGGCGATCATGCAGACGATGATACGGTTGAGCTCGATGCTGTACGCGTAGAAGACGAACATCATCTGCCCGATGCCGCCGGAACCGCCCCCGCCCGCTTTCGCACCGACCGCGAGCTCGGCGGCCACGATGGCCGTCCACGCGACGCCCATCCCGATGCGCAGTCCTACGCCGATGGCGGGCAGTGCCGCGGGAACGACGACGGTGCGTACGACGCGCAGCCGCGGCAGTCCCATCGTCGCCGCAGCCCGCAAAAGGGTCGGGTTGACGCCCTTGGCGCCCGCCGTCGTGTTGACGACGATCGGGAAGAATGCCGCATAGGCGACGACCATCAGCGCCGCGCCGGTGCCGGTGCCGAGCCACAGGATGGCGAGCGGCAGGATCGCAATCGCGGCGATCGGTCGAAAGCTCTCGACGAGCGGGTCCACGTTGCGCTCGACGCCGCGAAACGAGCCCATCAGCAGGCCGAGCGGTATCGCGATTGCCGCCGCGATGACGAAGCCGGCGAACACGCGCGAAAGACTTTGCAGAATCGCAAGCGGCAGTTCCCCGGAACCGAGCAAGTCGGCGGCGGCGACGACGACGCGCGTCGGCAACGGCATTCGCGCGCTGTGCGCGGCCATGCCGGCTGCCTGCCACAAGAGCAGCAACGCGACGGGCAGACCGAACGCCCGCAGCATCCGAACGGATGCGTTCACCGGCGCGCGCGCGCCTCGCGCGCCCATGGCGTGAGCCACCGCGACAGCGACCGCACGCCGAGATCGCACAGGTAGCCGAGCACGCCGATCATCGCGATGAACGACATGACCTGCGGCGTCGCCAGCAGCTCGCGATACCACTCGACTGCGTAGCCCAGTCCGCTCGGCGCGCCGATCAGCTCGGCGGCGACGACCGCGGTCCATGACGAGGCGACGCCGAGGCGCAGTGCGACCATCAGCGCCGGCAACGAAGCGGGGACGACGACGCGCGTCACGATCACGCGGCGGGGAACGCCCATGGTTCGCGCGGCATCGACGAGCCGCGCGTCGACCCCGCGCACGCCGGCGATGGTGCCGAGCAGGATCGGGAAGAAGCCGGCGTACGTCATGATGAAAAGCGGCAGCGCATTGCCGATGCCGAAGATGAAGAGCGCCAGGGGAATCCACGCGATGCCGGAGATCGGCCGCAGCAGCTCGATCGTGGGATCGACGATTTCGGCGAACTTCCTCGAGAGACCCATCGCGATCCCGAGCGGGATCGCGAGCAGCGACGCCATGACGAGGCTCGCCACCATCCGCGAGAAGCTCACGCCGGCATGGAAGAAGAGCTCGCGGTCCTTCGCAAGACCGACGAGCGCCTCGAACACCGCGAGCGGCGACGGCAGCAGCACGTTGTTGCCGGTGAGCCGCGCGACGAGCGCCCATGCGACGAGGAACACGGCCATCGTGCGCACATAGACGAAGAGCGGCCGCGCGACACGCAGCAACCCGGACCGCGGCGACGCCGCGTCCGCGAATCGGGCGGCTTGCGCGCCGGTCGCCAACGTCCTGCCCTCCCGGCTCCGCGCCGTCGATCGCGTTGCGATGCAGCCCGATCAGCGGACCGAGGCGCCGGTCCATCCTTTCGGGATCGACGCGAGGAGCTTGCGCGTATACGGCATCTTCGGATGCCGGTAGATCTCGTCCGAGTTCGCGATCTCGACGATCTGCCCCTCGTTCATCACCATCACCTCGTCGGAGATGTACTTCACGACGGCGAGGTCGTGCGAGATGAAGATGTACGAGAGGCCATACTCGTCCTGCAGGTCCTGCAGCAGATTGAGCACCTGCGCCTGCACCGACACGTCGAGCGCCGACACCGATTCGTCGCAGATGAGGATGTCGGGCTTCATCGTGAGGCAGCGCGCAATCGCGATCCGCTGCCGCTGGCCGCCCGAGAACTCGTGCGGATACTTGTAGAACGATACTTCCGGCAGCCCGACCTTGTCGAGGAGCTCGAACGCCATGTCGGTGCGCGCCTGCGACGTGTCGCCGATACCGTGGATCTGCATCGGCTCGACGAGGATCTGCCCGACGGTGAAGCGGGGATTGAGCGACGCGTACGGGTTCTGAAAGATGATCTGGATGCGCCGCTTGTAGGCCATGAACTGCTTCGGCGACATCGACAGGAGATCGCGTCCTTCGAAGATCGCCTCGCCGCTCGTCGCCTCGTGCAGGCGCATCAGCGTGAGGCCGACCGTCGTCTTGCCCGAGCCCGATTCGCCGACGAGGCCCAGCGTCTTGCCCTTCGGCAGCTGGAACGAGACGTCCTTCACCGCCTTGAACTCGCGCTTGCCGAACAGGCCCTCGCGCGAGTAGAAGCTCTTTCCGAGGTTCTTCACGTCGAGCACGATCGGATCGCTCGGGCGCACGCCGCGCTTGCGCTCCTCGGTGTGCTTCGGGCCGGTGCCGTGCAGGTAGTCGTCGATGACGGGCAGCCGTGCGGGCCGGCGATCGAGCTGCGGACGGCAGCGGAGCAGCGCCTTCGTATACGTGTCCTGCGGCGCCTCGAACACCGCCTTCGCGGGGCCCTGCTCGCGAATCTCGCCGTTGCGCATCACGACGACGTGGTCGGCGATCTCGCCGACGACCGCCAGGTCGTGCGTGATGAAGAGCACCGACATGTGGCGGCGCTTTTGCAGGTCGGCGATCAGGTCGAGGATCTGCTTCTGGATCGTCACGTCGAGCGCTGTCGTGGGCTCGTCCGCGATCAGCAGCTTGGGCTCGCAGGCGATGGCCATCGCGATCATCACGCGCTGCTGCTGGCCGCCTGACAGCTGCGACGGATACGCGTCGATGCGCCGCTCCGGCTCCGGAATGCCGACTTCGCGCAGCACCTCGATCGAGCGCTTGCGCGCGGCGCGGCCGCTCATGCCGACGTGGAGCCGCAACACTTCCTCGAGCTGCCAGCCGACGGTGAACACCGGGTTCAGCGACGTCATCGGCTCCTGGAAGATCATCGAGATGTCCGCGCCGCGCAACATGCGCAACTCCGTCACGGGCAGCGTGACGAGGTTGCGGCCGCCATAGAGGATCTGCGACGACGGATCGACGATCGAGTTCTCGGGCGGCAGCAGGCCGAGCATCGCGAGCGACGTCACCGACTTGCCCGAGCCCGATTCGCCGACCAGCGCCACCGTGCGGTTGCGCGGAATGTCGAACGAGATGCCCTTCACCGCCTCGAACGTCGTGTTCCTGTCGAGCCGGAACGTCACGCGCAGATTGCGGACGGACACGAGGCTGTCGGCGCCCTGCGCTTCGACGACGCTCCCGCGGGACGCGGCTGCTGCCATTCCGCTCGTCATGTCGTTGGCCATTTCCGTCATGCTCCCACGCGTCCCTTGAGCTTCGGATCGAGCGCGTCGCGCAACGCGTCGGTGAAGAGGGAGAACGCGGTGACGAGCACCGCCATCGCCACGGTGGCCGCGACGAGCTGCCACCACTTGCCGAGGATCAGCTCGTTCTGCGCCTCGTTCAGCATCGAGCCCCAGGAGACGACGTCGACCGGCACGCCGAAGCCCAGGAAGGAGAGGATCACCTCCGCCTTGATGAACCCGACGACGAGGATCGAAAGCTGCACGAGCACGACGTGCGACACGTTGGGGAAGATGTGCAGGAACATCCGCCGCGCGTTCGATGCGCCGACCGCGTCGGCCGCCTGCACGTACTCGCGTCCCTTGTGCTTGAGGTACTCGGCGCGTATCAGACGGAACACCCCGGTCCACCCGGTGAGGCCCAGGATCAGGATCACCGTGACGACGCCCTTCTGCTGCAGCACGGCGGCGACGGCGAGGATCAGCAGCAGGTACGGGACCGAGCTGAACACGCTGTAGAACCAATTGAAGGCGTCGTCGACCCACCTGCCGAAGTAGCCGGCGACGGCACCGAATACGGTGCCGAGGAACGTCGCGAGCGCCGCCGACGCGAGGCCCACGAAGATCGACGTCTCGGAACCTTTGATCGTCTTCTTGAGCACGTCGCGGCCCCACTTGTCGCCGCCGAAAGGCAGCGTCGCCTTGCGCTCGACCGGCTTCGCTTCCGCCTCGACGCCCTTGCCCGCGCGAATATCGGCCATCACGGCTGCAAGCGGATCGACCGAATCCGAGCCTTCGGTCGCGGTTTCCGCTGCGCCGGGCGCGCCGGCCCCGCCGGTCGTTGCCGGCGGCGACGACGTACCCGGCGCGGAAGAAGAAGTCGCCGGCATCGAAGACGTGACCGGCGGCGCAACCGCCGGCCGGGATTCGCTTCCCGCGCTGCTGCCGCCTTTGAGCGCCGCGATCACGTCGCCGATCGGGTCCACGACGTTCGATTGGTACTCGGCGCCTTGCGGGGTGCCTTCCATCGTCGGCGCCAGTCCCGACGGCGTCGCCGGTCCGGCCGGGACGTCTCCAGCCAAAAACGAGGGCAGCGCGTAATTGATGCCGACCTCGCGATTCCAGTCCGACGCGATAAGACCCGTGCCGGACAGGATCATCATCACGACGAACAGCGCGACGATGACGAGCGACACCATGCCCACGCGATCGGTGCGCAACCGCCGCCAGGCAAGCGTCCACAATCCCGGCGAAACGGTGTGCGGGATTTCGCGAGCGACCGGTGCGCGGCGCTCCTGCAATGCGGCTGCGTGGGTGGCCATGTCGTTTACCTGCCTACTTGAGCTGCACGCGCGGATCGACGGCCTTGTACGTGAGGTCGGCGAGGAGGTTGGTGAGAATCGTCGCCACGGCGACGTACACGGTGATCGCCTTGATCACCGGGAAATCGGAACGCTCCACGGCGAGAATCACCTCGCGCCCGATGCCGGGGATCGAGAAAAAGCGCTCGATCAGGAACTGGCCGAGCAGGAGCCCCGGCAGCCCGGCCATCAGGTTCGTGATAATGGGGATCGACGCATTGCGCAGCACGTGGATCCACATGATCCGGTTCTCGGCGACGCCCTTCGCGCGGGCCGTGCGCACGTAGTCCTGGTTGATCTCGTCGAGAACGAACGTGCGGTACAGCCGCAGGTCGGGCGCGATGCTGACGACGAGGCCGATCAGGATCGGCAGCGACGCGTAGACGAACAGGTTCGGGATGAATTTGTCGCCCCACCCCTGCACCGGGAACCAGCCGAGCTTGTACGCGAAGACATACTGGAACACGATGATGTAGACGAGGATCGAGACCGACAGCCCGACCGTGCACACGATCATCACCATGCGGTCGGTGAGCGAGCCGCGCACGTAGGCGACGGCGAGCGCGAGGCCGATTGCGATCAGCGTCGACAGGATCGTGAGCGGCACGAGCACGGTCAGTGACGGTCCGAGGCGCGTCATCAGGATGTGGGAGACCTGCTCGTTCGTGCTCCAGCTCGCGCCGAAGTCGGCGGTGACGATCTGCCGCAGGAAGATGCCGAGCTGAACCCAGTACGGCTGGTCGACGCCCAACTGACGGCGGATGTTGTCGATCTGCTCCTGGTTGCTGATCTTGCCCGCGAGCACGTAGGCCGGATCGCCGCCGACCCAGTTGAACAGGATGAACACGAGCAGAACGACGCCGAGCATCGTGGGAATCATCTGCCAGATGCGCCGGACGATGTAGGCACTCATCGATCGACTCCTTCGAACGGAATGCGGTCCCCCGACGCTTGCGGCTCACGCCGCTTTGCTGCCCCGAAGCGGGCGCCATTCGCGCCTTGCGACGGCCCGGCAGCGGGAATGGCGCGCAGGGCAATGCCGGCGCTCAATCGGGCGTCCCCTTGCCCGCCGCCGCCGGCGGCGCGCCGGCGCCCTTCGGGACGACGTCGATGTACGCCCACTCGTTGTGCAGGATCGGATGCTTGCGATAGCCGAGGATGCGCGGCGAGACGAGCATGTTGCGATACGTGAGCACGTCGAGCCGCCACGGCGCGTATGTCTCGATGATCTTCGTCATCTCGTGGTAGAGCTTGTCGCGCTCGGGCGACGGCGGCATCCGCAGCGATCGCTCGTAGAGCTTGTCGTATTCAGGGATCCTCGCGCAGGCATTGTTGTTCTGGCCCGTGTTCGGTCCGTAGAGAAGCTGCATGAAATTCTCGGCGTCCGGCCAGTCGGCGATCCACGACGCGGTGCGCATCATCAGCTTGCACTGGCGCTCGAGCTTGAGCAGCTCCGGGAACTTGTCCTTCTGCACTTCCATCCGGATGCCGATGCTGTCGAACGCCTTCTTCCACAGCTCGTCCTGCTGCCGCCCGAGCGAGTCGGGACGCGACGCGTAGCGGATCGTGAACGGTTTTCCGTCCGGCAGGTTGCGGTAGCCGTCGGATCCCTTCCGGTAACCGAACGCATCGAGCAGCTTGTTGGCGGTCGCCACGTCGTGCTTGACCGGCGAGCGATACGCCGGATCGTGACCCACGACGCCCGGCGGAATCGGATATTGCGCCTCGATCGCCTGGTCGTTGCGCACGACCTTCACTTCCTGCTCGACGTCGTAGGCCATCGCCATCGCGCGCCGCAGCGCGATCTTCTCCTTCGACATGCCGCCGACGACCGGGTCCTGCAGGTTCCAGTAGTGATAGATGATCGCGGGGTCGATGATCCGCGACAGCTTGACGCCCTTCCTCTCGAACTCGGGCTTCAGCGTGCCGCCGTCGAGGACGTTGGGCGCGAGCGGCCCGCCGAGGTCCATCAGGTCGAGCTCGCCGCTCTGGAAGGCGAGCAGCCGCGCCTGGTCCTCCTCGATGATGCTGACCTCTACGCGGCCGACCTGCGGCATCTTCTTGCCCTTCATCTCGGCGATCAGCTTCTGGTCTGCCGGATCCGTCGAGCTGAAATTCCACGTGAAGCCGCGATACTCGGGATTCGCCTCGAGGACGATCTTCGCGCTGCGCACCCATTGCGCCAACCGATACGCCCCGGTGCCAACCGGGTTTGCCATCGCGCGGCCGGTGACGTCGGCGTACGCGTCGATCACCTCGCGGGCGACCGCGGAGGTGGGCTCGTGCGCGAGGATGTACGACAGGTTGTAGTCGCTGCTCTTGAGCCGGATGCGCAGCGTGTAGCGATCCGGCGTCTCGAGACCGGCGACCGGCGCGTCGTAGTCGAACTTGCCGCTCTTCTTCGCCGCGTCGGCGAGTTCGTCGAGGCCCACGATCTTGCCTTCGACGAGCCATGCCCACGGCGAATGGATCTTCGGGTCGATCAGGCGCTTGAGCGAATAGGCGTAGTCGGCCGCCGTCAGCTCGCGCTTCTTGCCCTTGAACGCCGGGTCGTCCTGGAAATGGATGCCCTTACGGACGCGCAGCGTGTACGTCCTGCCCTCGTCGGTCACCTCCGGCAATGCCTGTGCCGTGAGCGGCACGAGCTTCGCCGGCCGCGCGAGGTAGTCGTACGTCAGCAGCGTCTCGAAAATCGACTGCTCGATCGTCGCCGAATAGAGGTCCTGCACTCCGGCAGGATCGAACCCGGTCTCGGCCGCCGGAAACACCTGGCGCACGACCTTGCCCGGATCGGCCGCCGGCACACTCGGCGCGCTGCACGCGAGCGCAACGCCGAGAAGCCCGGCCAGGAGCCTGTGCCAGTCGAACGGGTGCGCACGCGGCGTGCGGCGCGCGCGCATCGCCGTCTCGTCACTGATTGCCGGAGCCATTGAAATCGATGTCCAGGTACACGAACTCCGCCTGCAGGATCGGATGCTTCTTGAAGCCCTTCACCCACGGGCGGATCAGCTCGTTGCGCACCGGCGATCCTTGCAGGCTCCATGCGCCGTCCACTTCCATCTGGCGCGACATGTCGATGAACAGGTGGCTGCGCTCCTCGGAGTCGGTCGGCAGCGCCAGCGACTTCTCGTACATCGCATCGTAGGCTTTCGATTCGTAGCAGCCGTTGTTGCTCTCGCCGGTGTTCGGACCGTACAGAAGCTGCATGAAGTTGTCGCCGTCCGGATAGTCGGCTGTCCAAGCCGCCTGCCACATCATGACGTGACAGGCCTTCGCGGCTTTCAGCGTATCGGCGAACTTGGCCGGCTCGAAGACGATGCGCACGCCGATGCCGTCCATCGAACGCTTCCAGAGCTCGCTGTATTCGCGGTCGATGGCCGCGGTTCCGGTTGCCATTCGCAGCGTGAGCGGCTTGCCGTCGGGCAAGGTCCGGTAGCCGTCGGGACCCTTCCGGTAGCCGAAGTGATCGAGCAGCTTGTTGGCGAGAGCCGGGTCGTACTGGTTGACGTTGCGATACCGCGGATCGAAGCCGACGACCCCGTAGGGAATCGGCATCTGCGCCTGCACCTCCTGGTTCTTTACGATGACGCGAATCTCGGCGTCGATGTCGTAGCCCATGATGATCGCGCGGCGCAGCGCAATCTTCTCCTTGGAAAATCCGCCGATCAGCGGGTCGCGGAAATTGAAGAACGTGTAGGTGACGCTCGGGTCGATCGCGCGAAAAAGCGACACGCCCTCTTTCGTCCATGCAGGCCGCAGGTTGTTCTCGGCGTCGAGAGCCTGATCGATGAACGTCGGCGGGACCGAAAGGTAATCGAGTTCCTTTTGCTGGAACGCGAGCCAGCGCGACTGGCTCTCCTCGATGACGGAGATCTCGACGCGGCCGATCTGCGGGATCGCCTTCCCCTTCATCGCGGCGATTACGTCCTTGTCGGCCGGGTCGCTCGATGCGAAATCCCACGTCGAACCGTGATAGTTCGGGTTCGCGACCAGGACCATCCTGGCCGCGCGCCTCCATTCCTGCAGCATGTACGGTCCGGTGCCGACCGGATGCGCCTGCACGTCGTTGCCATAGGCCTCGACGACCTCGCGCGCCACCGCGCCGAATGGCACGTGCGCGAGCGTGTACGGGAACAAATAGTCGACTTTGGTGAGCTTGAAGCGCAGCGTGTACTTGTCGAGCGCGACCATGCCGGGAATCGTCGCGTCGTAGTCGAACTTGCCCGTCTTCTTCGCCTGCTCGATCGCGTCGTCGAGGCCTTCGATGCGCCCCTGGATCATGAACCCGTACGGCGCCCGGTTCGCGGGATCGGCGAAGCGCTTGAACGAGTAGACGTAGTCCTCGGCGACGAGCTCGCGCTTCTTCCCCTTGAACGCCGGATCGGGCGCGAAGTAGATGCCGCGCTTCAGATGCAGGATGTAGGTGCGCCCGCCGTCCTGGACCTCGGGCATCGACTCGGCCGTCATCGGCACGAGCTTCGCAGGCCGCGCGAGATAGTCGTACGTCAGCAGGCGCTCGAAAATCGCCTCGTTGACGACGTTCGAGTAGAGATCCGACACGCGCACCGGATCGAATCCCGTTTCGGCGACCGGGAATGCGATGCGCAGGACCTTGCCGGGGTCGGCAGCCCACGCCGACACGGCAATCAGCAGCGCGATGAGGCCGCTTGCCAATTGCCAGCGACGACGCATTGGGTCTCCCAAGTTCTTGAAAAAAGCGGCGTAATGTAACATTTCCGCCGCCGCCGCGTCGCTTTTGCGACGGCGCGCGTTAGACCGGCACCGCCGCCCGTCGTTGCGGGCAGCGGCACGACGGCCATTCCGAAGCGCCGATTCCCCGATCCCCATGACCAAGCCACCGTACTGGGACGAGGCGACACGCGTGCTCGCCGGACGCGACCCGGTGCTGCGCAAGCTGATCGCCGCAACGCCCGGCCTCCATCTCACCCGACGCGGCGACCCGTTCACAACGCTCGCGCGCGCGATCGTCGGCCAGCAGATTTCAGTCAAGGCGGCGCAGGCAATCTGGGAACGCCTGGTCGCGGCATGCGGTGCGGCGGCGGCAACGCCGGTCGTGCTCGATGCCGCGCACGTCCAGCGGAAGCGAATCGCGACGCTCCGCAAGCTCGGGCTCTCGGAAGCCAAGGCGCTCTACATCCGGGACCTGGCGCGCCACTTCGTGTCGGCGCGCCTCGATCCAACGGCGTGGCCGGCGCTGGACGACGAAGCGCTGATCGACGCGCTGGTCGACGTCAAGGGAATCGGACGTTGGACGGCCGAGATGTTCCTCATGTTCCACGAGCTGCGCGCCGACGTGCTGCCGCTCGACGACCTCGGTTTGCAGAAGGCGATGGCGCAGTTCTACTTCGACGGCAAGCGGCCGGCGCTCGCGACGCTGCGCGAGTTCGCCGAAAGGTGGCGGCCCTATCGCAGCGTCGCGACGTGGTACCTGTGGCGGTCGATGGATCCGGTCCCGGTGGAGTATTGACGCGATCGGGCGGCGAACGACGTGCCGCATGGCGCTCTACTGGAGCTTGCCGTCGACGAGATGCAGCGTGCGATCGGTGCGCGCCGCGAGCTCGGCGTCGTGCGTGACGATGATGAGCGCCGTGCCCACGTCGCGATTGAGCTCGAGCATCAGGTCGAAGACCGCCTCCGCATTGCGCCGGTCGAGGTTGCCCGTCGGCTCGTCGGCGAGCACGCACCGCGGCCGCGTCACCAGCGCCCGCGCGAGCGCGACGCGCTGCCTCTCTCCGCCCGACAGCTCGCCGGGAAGATGCCGGACCCGATGCTCGAGCCCGACGCGCGCCAGCATCTCGAGCGCCTGCGCCTTCGCCTCGCCCTCGCCGAGCCGCCGGATGCGCAGCGGCATCGCGACATTCTCGAGCGCGGTGAATTCCGGCAACAGGTGATGAAACTGGTAGATGAAGCCGAGCGCCCGATTGCGGAGCTCGCCACGCGCGGCTTCCGAGAGCGTGGCGAGCGGTACGCCCTCGACGCGCACCTCTCCGCCGCTCGGCAGGTCGAGGCCGCCGAGAAGATGCAAGAGCGTGCTCTTCCCCGAGCCCGATGCGCCGACGATCGCGACGCGCTCTGCGCGCGCAACGGAAAGATCGATGCCGAGCAGCACCGGCACTTCCAGCGGACCGTTGCGATACGTCTTGCGAAGGTCGCGACAGGCGACGACGAAAGGCTCGGACGACGGGGTGCGATCGTCGGGCGAGGTGCAGGCGGCGGCGCCTGCGTCGCCCCTCACCGCGTCATTCATAGCGCAGCGCCTCGGCCGGATTCACCCGGGCGGCGCGGAAGCTCGGATAGAGCGTCGCGACGAGCGCGAGGACCAGCGCGATCACGGCGATCGTCACGACGTCGGGGATCTGCAAATCCGACGGAAGATCGCTGATGTAGTACACGCTCTTGTCGAGGAACTGGATGTGGAACGTGCGCTCGATCGCCGGCACGACGGTCTCGACGTTGAGGGCGAGCAGCACGCCGCTGACGACGCCGATCAGCGTGCCAATGATGCCGATCAGCGCGCCCTGAATGATGAAGATCGCCATCACCGACGAGGGCGCGGCGCCGAGCGTGCGCAGGATCGCGATGTCGGCGCGCTTGTCCGTGACCGCCATCACCTGTGCCGATACGATGTTGAACGCGGCCACCGCGACGATCAGCGTGAGGATGATGAACATGACGCGCTTCTCGATCGCGACGGCGCGAAAGAAATTGGCGTGGTTGCGCGTCCAGTCGCGCACGTCGACGTCGTTCGGCATCTTCGGCGCCAGGTCGGCCGCGACGTCCGGCGCCGCGAACATGTCGTCGAGCTTGAGGCGCACGCCGCTCGGCGCATCGAGTCGATACAACTTCTCCGCGTCGTCCAGGTTGATGAGCGCCAGTCCGCTGTCGAACTCGAACATGCCGACCTCGAAGATGCCGCTCACGTTGAAGCTCTTGAGCCGCGGCAGCGCCCCGGCCGGGGTGATCGTGCCCTGGGGCGTGATCACGAGGACGCTGTCACCGACCTGCACGCCGAGTGCGCGCGCGAGCTCGGCGCCGAGCACGATGTCGAAGGAGCCCGGCTTCAGTGTTTCGAGCGTGCCGCGGCGCATGTGCGAGCCGATGTCGGCGACGCGCTCCTCGTCGGATGGCACGATCCCGCGTATCAGCGCGCCACGATTGGACTCGCCCGCCGACAGCATCGCCTGGCCGTTCACGTACGGGGCGGTGGCGACGACGTGGGAATTCTTTTTCGCGAGCGCGGCGATCGCATCCGGATCCTTCAGGTCCGGGTAGCCACGAATCTCGACGTGCGATGCAACCGAAAGGATCCGGTTTCGGAGCTCCTGCTGAAACCCGTTCATCACCGACAGCACGACGATCAATGCCGCGACACCGAGGGCGATGCCCGCCATCGAAGTGAGTGCGATGAACGAGATGAACGTGTTGCGTCCCGAGCCCTTGCGGGCGCGTGTATAACGCAAGCCGACGGCGAGTTCGTACGGCGACACGATCGATCGGGAGAGAAGGAGGCTGCGGGCGCGCTCGTGCGGAACGTTCGCGGTACGCTGGCGCGCAACGCAAACGGCCGTCGGTCATTATCGCATGGCGAATGCACTCGTCCTCGTCGTTCCCGGGTTGCTCGCGCAGCCACTGCGCGCGCTCGGATCGATGCGCTCGCTCGCGATGCTCGCCGCGTATGCGGGCAAGCCGCGGGTCGAGACGGGCGGGCTTGGCAAGGCGCTCCTCGCGGCGCTCGGCATCGATGCCGCGACGCCCGTCGCGCCGCTTGCGCTGCTCGGCGCCGGCGGCGATCCCGGCGACGACTACGTTCTTCGCGCCGACCCGGTGCATCTTAGCGCCGACCGCGACAGCGGTCTGCGCGTGCAGACGATCGACGATTTGTCGATCGCCGACGCCGCGGCGATCGTCCGAATGCTCGATCGGCATTTCGCCGACGACGACCTACGCTTCGAGGCCGTGCGGCCCGATGCGTGGTTCGCGCGCCGTCGCGAGGCGGTCACGATTGCGACGACGCCGCCCGATGCCGTGGCCGGCCGCAGCGTTGCGGAGAGCATGCCGAGCGGCCCCGAAAGCCGCATCTGGAGGCGATGGCAGAACGAGATCGAGATGATGCTGCACGAACACGCCGTCAACCGGGAACGCGAAGCGCGAGGCGTGCCGCCGGTCAACGCCGTCTGGTTCTCGGGCGGAGGACGTCTTGCCGACGTGCCTGCGCTCCCTCGCACATTCGTCAGCGCGGCGCCGTCGCGGCTCGGCGATCTCGCGCGCGGCATTGCGCGGGCGGCCGGAAGCCCCGCTTCGAATGACGACGTGGCGAGCATCGTGTCGCGTGCGCACGAGGCCGGCAGGGATGCCTGCGCGATCGGCGTCGCGTCCGGCGACGTCGATGCCGACGAGCTGGAAAAGCGCGCGCTCGCGCCGGCCCTCGAGCTGCTCGACGCGGGCTCGCTCGCAGCGGTGCACGTCGTCGCCGACGGCAACGGCACCTCGCTTCGTTGGACTGCTCACAGGGCGCGCATCTGGCGGCGCGTCGCGTTGCGGCTGTCGAGGCCGACGTTCGCATTCCCGACGGCATCCGACGCGTGATCGTTCGGCGCCCGATTCCCGACGCGCATCGTGCGCTGCTCGCGCACGGCATGTCGCCGGTTCTTGCGCGCGTGCTCGCTGCGCGTGGAATCGCCGATCCGCGCGAGCTCGATCATTCGCTTGGCGCGCTGCCCGGCTTCGCGCAAATGGCGAACGTCGAGGCGGCGGCGGACCGCCTCGCGCACGCGATCGTGCAGCGGGAGAAGATTCTCGTCGTCGCCGACTACGACGCGGACGGGGCCACGGCGTGCGCGGTCGCGCTCCTCGGCTTGCGCGCGATGGGCGCGAACGTCGATTTCCTCGTGCCGAACCGGTTCGCATTCGGCTACGGCTTGACGCCCGGGATCGTCGAGGTCGCCGCGCAGCGCGGGCCGCGGCTCCTCGTCACCGTCGACAACGGCATCGCGAGCGTCGACGGCGTGCGCGCGGCCGTCGGGCGCGGCATCGACGTGCTGGTGACCGACCACCACCTGCCCGGCGGCGACTTGCCGCATCCGGCGATCATCGTCGATCCGAATCAGCCGGGCTGCGCCTTCCCGTCGAAGCACATCGCCGGCGTCGGCGTGATGTTCTACGTGCTTTGCGCATTGCGGGCGCGGCTTCGCGCACGAGACGTCTTCCAGCGCAGCGCGGAGCCGAACCTCGCTTCGCTGCTCGACCTGGTCGCGCTCGGCACGGTCGCCGACGTCGTGCCGCTCGATCACGTGAATCGGATCCTCGTCGAGCAGGGACTCGCCCGCATTCGCGGCGGTCGCGCCCGACCCGGGCTCGCTGCGTTGTTCGCCGTGGCAGGGCGCGACATCGCGCAGGCGACCGCTGCCGATCTCGGCTTCGTCGCCGGTCCGCGGCTCAACGCGGCCGGCCGCCTTGCAGACATGTCGCTCGGCATTCGCTGCCTGCTGGCCGAGAGCGATGCCGCCGCGCAGCCGATCGCCCGCGAGCTCGACCGGCTCAATCGCGAGCGACGCGACATCGAATCGTCGATGCACGAGGAGGCGCTCGCCGACATCGATGCCGCGGGTCCCGCCGACGCCGGTTCGTACACGCTTTGCGCGTATCGACCCCAATGGCATCAGGGCGTGATCGGCATCGTCGCGTCGCGGCTCAAGGATCGCCATCACCGCCCGGTGGTCGTCTTCGCGCGCGCCAGCGAATCGGAGCTCAGGGGATCCGGCCGTTCGATCGCCGGCTTTCACCTGCGCGATGCGCTCGACCTCGTCGCGAAGCGCGCGCCCGGTGCGATCCTGCGCTTCGGCGGCCATGCGTACGCCGCGGGCGTGTCCATCGTGCCCGACGCATTGCCCCGCTTCGCCGAGGCGTTCGAGGCGGTTGCGCGTGAAAGGCTTTCCGAAGCCGCATTGCGCCGCACGCACGAAAGCGACGGCACGCTTGCATCCGGCGAGCTCACGTA
>DATIEN010000093.1:0-18737 GCA_035455705.1 Casimicrobiaceae bacterium
TAACCCTCATCCTGCAGAATTTCCGACAGCAGCTCGCGGATGCCGACCTCGTCGTCGACGACCAGGATCTCGCGGCCCTGCGCGGCGCGCACGTCGCTTGCGCGATCGCCGGCAACCGGCTTCGCCAGACCCGGCCTCGCCATGCCCGTCGCGCCCTGCAGGGGCACCGAAGCACTCACCGGTCTGCCCTCCGGTCCGCTCGCGAGTGACGCGCGCCGCTCATGCGTAGGCCTCCTTGCGATTGCGTCGGCCGCCAGTGGCGCTCATGCGGCGACCGCCGACTTGAGCGCGCGGAAATGCAACGTGACACAGGCGCCGTGCGGCGCGACGTTCGTGAGCGTCACCCGGCCCGCATGCTCCTCGACGATCTTCTTGACAATCGCAAGTCCCAACCCGGTCCCCTTCGCTTTCGTGGTCACGTACGGCTCGAACGGGTGCGCGAGCACGTTCTCGGAGAATCCCGGACCGCGGTCGCGGAACGAGAGTATCGCCTCCCCGTCGTCGGCCGACAGTGTAATGTCGATTTGCGGCGCGTCCTCCCCCGACTGCGCGTCGACGGCATTCTGGAGCAGATTGTGGAACACCTGGCGCAGCCGGGTCGGCTCGCCCTGAATCATGACCGGCGCGTCGGGCAGCGCGACGGCGACATGCGGGCGCAGATTGTCGTACAGGCCGAGCACGTCGAGCAAGAGGGATGCGAGGTCCACCGCCTGCATCTGGCCGGGGCGCGGGCGGCGCGCGTAGATCGCGAAATCGTCCACCATGTGCTTCATCGCGGCGACCTGCGAGACGATCGTCTGCGTTCCGCGGCGAAGCGTCTCCTGGTCGGTGTCGTCGAGATGGGGCGAGAGCTTGAGCGCGAGCCGCTCGGCGGAAAGCTGGATCGGCGTCAGCGGATTCTTGATCTCGTGGGCGAGACGCCGCGCGACTTCTGACCAGGCAGCGTCGCGCTGCGCCTGCAGCACTTCGGAAACGTCGTCGAACACGACGACGTAGCCCGGCACCGGCGCGCCGGGCAGCCGTGTTCCGCGCAACAGCAGCGTGCGCGTCTGCCCCGCGACGCCGAGCGACGCCTCGCGTTGCCACTGTCCCTCGCGCGCCGAGCGAAAGCCTTCCGCGACGAGTTCGCCGAAGGGCGCGAGTGCGGGCAGCCTGCCGCCCCACTCGGCGAGCGCGATGCCCTCGACGTCGGCGAACGGCTGCTGCAGCAGCACCGCGGCGCTCGGGTTCGCCGTGCGCAGCCGGTAGCGCTCGTCGAAGGCGAGCACGCCCGACGACAGGTTCGACAGCACGCTTTCGAGATACGCGCGCGTCGTCTCCGTCGCTCGCTGCGATTCTTCCGTCTTCTGCTTCGCCTCGGCGAGCTGCGCCGTCATCGTGTTGAACGATTCGGTCAGGACGCCGAGCTCGTCGCGTGACGTGACCGGCTGGCGGCGCGTGAAATCGCCCTGCGCGACGGCGCGCGTCCCGGCCGCCAGCAGACCGAGCGGCGCCGCGAACCGCTCGGACAGCACGAGCGCGAGACCGAGCGCCGACGTGAGCGCGAGAAGCAGCGTCAGCGTGAGCGTGAGCTGGTAGAGCCGCTTCAGCGCCGCGCGCGAAAACGAGATCTCCTGGTAATCGCGTGCGCCTGCCTGCACTTTCTCGAGATCCTGCGCGAGCGTCCTCGGCACGCGCTCGATCACCTGCAGTACGCGCAACGGATCGACGCGATCGCCGCTGTTGACCGGCACGACGACGCGCAGCATCAGGCCGCCGTCCTGCGTCTGCTCGACCTTGGCGTACGTCTGTTGCAGCCGCGCCCGCCGCAGCGCATCGGCGGGTAGCGGCTCCGGCGTCATGCCGCCGCCCAGGCCGGCGACCGCCGACACGCTGCCGGAGGTCGAGAAGAGCGCGGCCTCGTACACGCCGGCCTGCTCGGCGGCGCGCGACAGCGTGGCGCCCGGCGGACCGGACGTGTCGACGAGCGCACCCGCGATCAGCACCGCGCGATTGGTCGTCTCCTTGAGCAGGTAATCGAGCGCGCTGCGGCCGAGGTTGATGCCGCCGTCGAGCGCTCGATCGACGCGCACGTCGAACCAGCTCTCGATGCTCCGCCCGAGGAACTGCACCGAGACGGCGTAGACGAGCGCGCCGGGCAGGATCGCCACCAGCGAGAACAGCAGCACGAGCCGAAGTGCCAGGCGCGAGCCGAAAACGCCCGAGCGCAGGCTGCGCCAGAGCTGCAGGAGCTGACCACCGACGACCAGCATCAGCAGCGCGACGAGCGCGCCGTTGATGACGACGAGCGTGTCGTAATGCCCGGCGAAGAAGTCGGTGTTCGCCGTGGCGCTCGCGAGCAGGAAGAGCGCGATCGCCGACAGGCACGCGAAGCCGAGCGTCACCCAGCGCAGCGTAGGGGAGGCGAGGATCGTCATCGCTTACGTCAGGGGGTGAACGCGAACCGCTGCCAATCGGACGCGAGTTGCCATTCGCGCGACGCGAGCGCGTTGACCTGGAAGGGTTTCGGCAGCTGGTTGACGTCGAGCTTCATCCGCACCGCGCCCTCGTAGCTCGCCTCGCGCGGGAGATCGCTCGCCTGCGCGACCGGCCGCGAGGCGACGCGCCCGATGAACCGCTCCACGTCGTCGAGCGACTCGAATGTCTGCCCGAGCGGTCCGCTCGCGACACGATATTGCCGGGTGAGCGAGCTGTACGAAACGCGATAGGTGATCGACCACTGCGCAACCTTGTCCGGGAACCAGAACGGCCGCGTGCGCAGGAGCTCGAACTCGATCGTGAAATAGAGCGGCACGCCCTTGTCGAGCGCCTGCTCGAGCGCCGGCGTGAGCGAGACGTTGAAATCGGCCGTCAGCAGAACTTCGCCGTTCTCGACGCGAAGCGACGCGGACGTGACGGGGATCTCGTCGGCGGCAGGTCGCGGCGCGCCGACGATGGAGAGCAGCACGACGAGCGCGCAGAAGAGGCGGCGCCACGGCATGAGGGGCGCACGGTCGATGCGGAGGATGGGCGGCATGCCGGCGGGCTGCGCCCCGAACCCGGGGCGTAGTGCGCGTTGCCGAAGCATCGTGTGGCGGAGCCACCACATCAGCGCTTGCGAAGCAGCGCGTAGAAGAACCCGTCCTGATTGTGGCGCGCACCTTCCGGCGATGGCAAGAGTTGGCCGTCGCGATGCGCGCTGCCGCTCGGGAAGCTGAGGGTTTCCCGCAACGCGTCGGCGTGCCGCGCGACAAAGCAGTCGACCTGCGTTCCATTCTCGGCCGCGAAGACCGAGCACGTCGCATAAAGCAGCTTGCCGCTCGGCGCCAGCAGCGGCCAGCAGGCGTCGAGCAGCCGCGCCTGCGTGCGCGCGAAGCGGTCGACGTCGCCTTCGCGATGCCTCCACTTGGCGTCCGGGTGCCGGCGCACGACGCCCGAGGCGGTGCAAGGCGCATCGAGCAGGATGCGGTCGAACGGCCGGCCGTCGAACCACGTCCGGGGATCGCCGGCGTCCCCCTCGACATAGCGGATGCAACGATCGGACAGCCGCAGGCGTTCGACGTTTTCGCGGACCCGCGCGAGGCGGGCGGCATCGATATCGAGCGCGACCACGTCCACGTCGGCGACCTCGAGCAGATGCGCGGTCTTGCCGCCCGGCGCCGCGCAGGCGTCGAGCACGTGCATGCCGTCGTGCACGTCGAGAAGCGGCGCCGCCCGTTGGGCGGCGAGATCCTGCACCGAGAACAGGCCCTCGGCGAAGCCGCCAAGATCCGCGAGCGGCCGCGGCTCGCGCAGGATCAACGCCGCGTCCTCGATGGGCTGCGCGCCGATCCCGTCTGCCGCGAAACGCTCGGCGACCGCCTGCGGCGTCGCTGCGCGTCGATTGACGCGCAGTGCGAGCGGTGCGCGGGCGTTGCCGGCCTCGAGGACCAAACGCCATGCATCCGGGTAGTCGCGCCGCACGCGATCGATCCACCATTTGGGGTACGAATAGCGCGCGACGTCGCCCGTGAGCGCGGCGCGCCGGATGGCGTCGTGCTCCCGGAGGTAACGTCGCAACAGCGCGTTGACGAGCGCCTTGGCGGCCGGTCGAACGCCGGCGCCGGCGGCGGCCACCGCACGATCGACGATCGCAAACGGTGGCGCGCGCGTGTGGTCGAGCTGGTAGAGGGCGACGGCGACGAGCATCCGCAGCAACGGGTCGGCGATCGGCTTCGTGGCGAGCCGCTCGACGATCGCGTCGATCTCGCCCCAATGCCTGAGCGTCCCGTAGGCGAGCTCCTGAACCAGCGTGCGCCCACGCAGGCCGCTGCCGTCGTCGACTCGCGCAAGCGCGTCGCGCAACTGTTCTCCGTCGAACACGCGCATGACGGCCAGGGCGGCCTGCGTCTGCTCGCGCTGCATCCCTTACGCGCGACCGGGCATGCCGTCAGCGCCCCGCCTCGAAGCGCTCGCCGGGCGCGACGCGGTATCCGGCGCCGAACGCGCGGGCGGGCATCGACTTGCCACCCGCCGGTTGCAGTTCGGTGATGCGGAGGACCGTGTCATCGCCGCATGCGACGTCGATGCCCTGCGCATCGATGCCGACGACGGTCCCGGCCTGCGCGTCGGCGGATCGGCGCACCGGCCCCGCCGCCCGGAGCTTCACCGGCTTCCCGCGCCACCCGGCCAGTGCACCGGGTGAGGGCGCGAGCGCGCGGATGCGGCGGTCGAGCGTCACCGCGTCGCGCGTCCAGTCGACGAGCTCGTCGGCGCGCCCGATCTTGTTCGCATAGGTCGCGCGCTCATCCGACTGCGGCGTCGCGGACAGCGCGCCCTCGCGCGCCAGCGCGGCCAGCGTCTCCACGACCGTGCCGGCACCGAGTTCCGCGAGCCGCTCGGTGAGCGATCCCGCCGTCTCGCGGGGACCGATGTCCAGCCTGGCGGTGCAGACGACCGGTCCGGTGTCGAGCCCGGCGTCCATTTGCATGATCGTGATCCCGGTCGTCGCATCGCCGGCGTCGATCGCACGCGCGATCGGCGCGGCGCCGCGCCAGCGCGGGAGCAGCGACGCATGAATGTTGAGACAGCCGTAGCGCGGCCAATCCAGGACGGACTGCGGCAGGATCAGTCCGTACGCGGCGACGACGAGAACGTCGAGCGGGATGCCGTGAAGGGCGGCGACGGTGCCTTCCTGGCGCAGGCCGGCCGGCTGCTCGACGCGCAGGCCCCGTTGCGCCGCCCAAAGGTTCACCGCGGAGGCGGCCAACACCAGCCCTCGTCCGTATGGACGATCGGGCCGCGTGAGCACCACGGGTATCGTCGCGCCGTGCTCGTGAATGGCTGCGAGCGCGCGCGCGGCGAACGCCGGCGTGCCGGCGAAGCCTACGCGAAGGGACGAAAGATCGTTCAGCCTGCGAGACGCTGCTTCTTGCGCAACTTCGCGGCGAGCCGCGCCCGCTTGAGCGGCGACAGGTATTCGACGAAAACCTTGCCCACCAGGTGGTCCATTTCGTGCTGAACGCACACGGCAAGGAGGCCGTCGGCGCTGAGCTCGAAGGGCTCGCCGGTCTCGTCGAGCGCCCGCACCCGAATGCGCGCCGCCCGCGTGACCTTGTCGTAGTAGCCGGGGACGGACAGGCAGCCCTCCTCGCATTCGGCCTCGCCTTCGGCCGCAAGGAGTTCGGGATTGATGAAGACGCGAAGCTCGTCCTTGTCCTCGGAGACGTCGATCACGATGATCCGCTTGTGAACGTCGACCTGGGTGGCCGCCAGCCCGACGCCGGGGGCCGCGTACATCGTCTCAGCCATGTCCCGGACGAGCTTGCGGACCTCCGGGGTCACCGCCGCGACGCGGGCTGCAACCTTTTTGAGACGCGGATCGGGGTATTCGAGGATCGGAAGCAGGGCCATCGCGTTATCGGCTTGCAAAATGCAAGCTCATAGATAAGAATCGATTACAAGTCCCTATTTTGTGGCGGTTTAGGACGTTAGCAAGTCCGCCCGACCGAAAAGAGGCCCTATGCGTCAACAGTTTACCACCGCTACGCGCGTCGCCGCCCTCTGCGGGGTCCTTTGCATTCTCGGACTCGCCGCGCCGCTCGCCGCCCAGACGGTCGGCATCGCCGACAACGCGCCGTCCACCTACACGGTCCAGAAAGGCGACACGCTATGGGGCATCGCGAAGCGGTTCCTGAAGGAGCCGTGGCGCTGGCCCGAAGTGTGGCGCATGAACCGCGAGGAGATCAAGAATCCGCATCGGATCTACCCGGGCGACGTGATCCGGCTCACCGTCGTCGACGGCCGTCCGCGCCTCGATCTGGCGCAGAACACGGTTAGACTTTCCCCCGAAGTCCGGGTTTCGCCGCTCGCCGAGCAGGCCATCCCGCCGATCCCGCCCGGCGACATCGAGCCGTTCCTGTCGCGGCCCCTCGTCACCGGTCCCGACGGCCTGCACGACGCGGGCGAGATCATCGCCGGACGCGACGAGCGCGTCGTCCGCGGATCCAACGACATCATCTATGCGGTCGGCCTCGACCCGCGGCTCGGCGACCTCTGGTTCGTCTATCGACCCGGCGAGCGCCTCGTCAACGACGCCGGAGAGACGTTGGGTTACGAGAACCGTTTCCTCGGCACGGTCCGGGTCGAGCGCTTCGCCGACGTGTCGACCGCGCGCATCGAATCGGCCACCGAGGAAATCGTGATCGGCGACCGGCTGATGCCGGCGACGCGTGAGGTCGTTCAGAACTACGTCCCGCACGCGCCCGAGCGCGACGTCGACGGCCGCATCCTGAAGCTTGCACGCGACGGGCAGGAAACCGGACGCGGCTATATCGTCACGCTCGACAAGGGCGCGCGCGACGGGCTCGAAGTCGGCAACGTGCTCGCGATCTACCGTGTCGTCGAGCCGATCCGCGACCCGCGGCCGGGTCATGAGCAGCCCGAGGTCATGTTCCCCAACCTCGACCAGACGACCGTCTTTGCGGCGCCCTCGTACCTGCACGTTCCCGACGAGCGTACCGGCATCCTGATGGTGTTCCGCGTATTCGATCGCGTTTCGTACGCGCTCGTTCTCAACTCGAACGCCCCGATCCGCAACGGTGATTTCGTCCGCACGCCGTGACCCTCGCGGGTCGCCGGGCCGATCGCTCCGGATAACGTAAGCGCACACACGCGCGGCGGCCGAGGCCGGAAGCGGTGATCGATTCGCGCACGCTCGCCTGGGCGACGCTTGCGCACAAGGCGCTGCCGCAACGCGCGCTCGTCGAACTGTTGCGCGCATTCGGCGATCCCGAGCGCCTGCTCGGCGCGTCGCGCCGTGAACTCGCGCGCGTCGTTGCGACGCCACTCGTCGAGCGCCTGCTCGCGCCGATCGCCGCCGACGCTCTCGAACGCACGTCACGATGGCTCGACGTCGAGGGCCACGACGTGATCGCGTGGGACGACGACGATTACCCGAAGGCGCTCCTGGAGCTCGGCGATGCGCCGCCGGTGCTGTTCCACCTCGGCCGCCGCGATCTGCTCGGACGTCCGGCGCTGGCCGTCGTCGGCAGCCGCAACGCCACCGCACAGGGCCGCGAGACTGCACGCGAATTCGCCCGTGCGCTTGCCGAGGCCGGCTTCACGATCGTGTCCGGTCTGGCGGTCGGCATCGACGCGGCCGCGCACGAAGGCGCGCTCGGCGCTGCTGCATCGACGATCGGCGTGGTCGCGACCGGGCTCGACCGGGTCTATCCGGCCCGCAACCGCGACCTCGCGACGCGCATCGCGCGCGAGGGTGCGCTGCTGTCGGAGTTCGTGCCCGGCACGTCGCCCCGCAAGGAACATTTTCCACAGCGCAATCGCCTGATCAGCGGACTCGCGCGCGGCGTGCTGGTGGTCGAAGCGACGCTGTCGTCGGGGTCGCTCATCACCGCGCGCCTCGCCGGCGAGCAGGGTCGCGAGGTTTTCGCGATTCCCGGGTCGATCCATTCGCCGTTCACCAAGGGTTGTCACAAGCTGATTCGCGACGGTGCGAAGCTCGTCGAGACGGCCAGCGACGTGCTCGACGAACTCGATCCGCAGCGGCAAAGCGTTCAGACTGAGCGCGCGCGACGAGCGACGACGGATGCGCCATTGCATCCGGTCCTCGCGGCGATGGGCTATGATCCGGTCGGCGTCGACGCGCTGGTCGAAAGAACGCACGCCGCACCGGAAGCGATCGTCGCCGATCTGGTCACGCTCGAGCTTTCGGGGGACGTCGCGGCGTTGCCCGGCGGTTGCTGGCAGCGCCTGCATCGACGAACGCCGCACCAGGAATAAGCAAATCGCGTCGGCGCTCGCTTACGCCGAACGAACGGTTGCGAGGCGCGACGATCCTTCTGTAGTATCGGCCCCCCGACGTCGCCGTCGTCGGCCGCACGTCTTGGCATTCCGCCGTGCGAGCCCTATGTTGCATCAATCGCGAGAGCGCGGCCGTTCCGGCCCGCGGGCATTCCCGGATTCGAACGATCTTGTCGAAACAACTGATCATTGCCGAAAAGCCGTCCGTCGCCGCCGACATCGCGCGCGCGCTCGGCGGCTTCACGCGCCACGGCGATTATTTCGAAAGTGACGATTACGTGCTGTCGTCGGCGGTCGGGCACTTGCTGGAAATCGGCATGCCCGAAGACGAGGAGGTGAAGCGCGGCAAGTGGACCTTCGCGCACCTGCCGGCGATTCCGTCGCATTTCGAGCTGAAGCCGATCGAGAAGAACGAGTCGCGGCTGCGCACGCTGCTGAAGCTGATCCGGCGCAAGGACGTTGCGCGGATCATCAACGCCTGCGATGCCGGCCGCGAGGGCGAGCTGATCTTTCGCTACATCGTGCAGTACGCGAAGGCCGCCAAGCCGGTCGATCGCCTGTGGCTGCAATCGATGACGCCGGCGTCGATCCGCGACGGCTTCGCGCATCTTCGAACCGATCAGGCGATGCGACCGCTCGCGGACGCCGCCGTCTGCCGTTCCGAAGCCGACTGGCTCGTCGGCATCAACGGCACGCGCGCGATGACCGCGTTCAACTCGAAGTCGGGTGGCTTCCAGCTCACGACGGTCGGCCGCGTGCAGACGCCGACGCTCGCGATCCTCGTCGAGCGCGAGGAAAAGATCCGCGCGTTCGTCCCGCGCGACTATTGGGAGCTCGTCGCGACGTTTCGCGCCGAGGCCGGCGAGTACACGGGCCGCTGGTTCGACGAGAACTTTCGCAAGGGCGACGGTGCGGCCGATGACCCCGATTTGCGCGCCGAGCGTGTCTGGGACCGGACGCACGCGCAGGCGATCGCGAATGCGTGCATCGGCAAGCCCGGCGTCGTCACGGAGGAAGCAAAGCCGACGACGCAGATCGCGCCGCTGCTCTATGACCTCACGAGCCTGCAGCGCGAGGCGAACGGCCGCTTCGGTTTCTCCGCGCGCACGACGCTCTCCATCGCGCAGGCGCTCTACGAGAAGCACAAGGCGCTCACGTACCCGCGCACCGACTCGCGCGCGCTGCCCGAGGACTATCTCGGGACGGTGAAGGCGACGCTCGCCGAACTCGGCGAGACGAGCGCATACGGTCGCTTCGCGAAAACGATTCTCGACAAGGGATGGGTTCGCGCGAACAAGCGGATCTTCGACAACGCGAAGATCTCCGATCACTTCGCGATCATCCCGACGCTCGTGCGGCCGCGGCACCTGAACGAGGTCGAGACGAAACTCTACGATCTCGTCGTCAAGCGCTTTCTGGCCGTCTTCCACCCGGCCGCGGAATTCCTGGTCACGACACGAATCACGCGCGTCGGCGAGCATCCTTTCAAGTCGGAAGGCAAGGTTCTCGTGCAGCCGGGCTGGCTCGCCGTGTACGGCAAGGAGGCGCAAGGCGACGAGCCGACGCTTACACCCGTCAAGGTGCGCGAGATCGTCGACGCGAAGCCGGCCGCGGCCGAGCGCGCGAGTGCGGCGCGCCGCTACGAAGGCCTCGAGAAGGTCGCGACGCGAGACGTCGACGTCGTCGCGTTGACGACGCGTCCGCCACCCCGGTACAACGAGGCGACGCTGCTGTCGGCGATGGAGGGCGCGGGCAAGTCGATCGAGGACGACGACCTCCGCGAGGCGATGCGCGAGAAGGGACTCGGCACGCCGGCGACGCGCGCGCAGATCATCGAGGGCCTGATCACCGAGAAGTACATCCTGCGGGAAGGCAAGGAGCTCATTGCGACGCCGAAGGCGTTCTCGCTCGTGACGCTGCTGCACGGACTCGGCGTCCCCGAGCTGTTTTCGCCGGAGCTCACCGCGGAATGGGAATTCAAGCTGGCGCAGATGGAGCACGGCGCGCTGGCTCGCAGCGAGTTCATGCGCGAAATCGTCGGCATGACGAAGCACATCGTCGCGCAGGCGAAGAACTACGAAAGCGACACGATCCCAGGCGACTTCGCGACGCTCTCCGCCCGTTGTCCGAACTGCGGCGGCGAAGTGCACGAGCAATACAAGAAATTCGCGTGCGTCGACTGCAGCTTCGGCTTCTGGAAGATCATGGGCGGACGCCAGATCGAGCCTGCCGAAGCGGAGACGCTTCTCACCGACCGCAGCGTCGGTCCGCTCGAAGGGTTTCGAAGCCGGATCGGACGCCCGTTCGCCGCGAAGCTCAGGCTGAACGACGACAACGAGGTCGAGTTCGACTTCGGCCCGCGCATCGGCGACGACGACGGCGCGACGTACGACTTCTCGGGCCAGACGCCGCTCGGGCCCTGTCCCAAGTGCGGCGCTCGCGTGTTCGAGACGCCCAATGCGTACGTCTGCGAGCGGGCGGTCGGCGAGGGACGCAGTTGCGATTTCCGGTCGGGGCGCACGATCCTGACGCGAACGATCGAGCCCGCGCAGATGACGAAGCTGCTCGACAGTGGCAAGACCGACCTGTTGCAGTTCGTCTCGGCGCGCACGCGCCGTCCGTTCTCCGCGTATCTCGTTAAGCAGCCGGACGGCAAGGTCGGCTTCGAGTTCGAGGCGAGGGAGCCCGGGCGCCGCGGCGCTCGGCCGTTGCGAAGCGCGCCGCTGCGCGTCCTCGGCGTGCATCCGCGCGACCGCCAGCCGGTCGAGTTGCATGCAGGCCGCTACGGCCCGTACGTCAAGCACGGCGCCACCAATGCGACGCTGCCCGACCGCGATGCGATCGACTCGCTGTCGCTCGAGCAGGCGGTTGCGCTGGTCGACGAGAAGTCGGGTCGGTCGCCGACGCGCCCGGCGCGCAAAGGCACGAAGACGCGCGCGCCGCGTACGTCGCGCGAGGCGACTGCTTCGACGGGGACCTCGCCGGACGTGTCGCCCCGACGGGTCCTCGGGCCGCGCGGCGCACGGGCGGTCGGAGCGCTCGCGCACGCAGGGGCCGGGTCGCGCACGCCCACGCTCGCGGCGTCGGCGCCAAAACGCACGCCGGCCACCAAGTCGGCGGCGACGCGCACCCGCACGCCGTCAGCGAAGAAGACGAAGCCCGCCGCGGCGCGCACCACGATCGCCAGGAAACGCGGCGCGGCCAAGCCGCAACCGCCGAATGGCAAGGCTACGGCCGGTGCCGGGAGCGCAAGAAAACGGGGTACGCCCTCCACGGCCGCCCGCAAGGCGCCCGTCGCGCGAAAGCCGGCGACGGCGCGGAAGGGCAAGCGCCGCTGACGTCCGCATCGCATGCAGCGCGTCCTCATCGTCCTCGGCGTCGTGATCGTGCTCGTCGGTGTCGCATGGCCGTGGATCGCGCGCCTCGGCCTCGGCCGGCTGCCCGGCGACATCAACATCGAACGCGACGGCTGGTCTTTTCATTTCCCGATCGTCACGAGCATCGTCGTGTCGATCGTGTTGTCGATCCTGTTCTGGATCTTCCGCAAGTGAACCGCGAACCGGCGCCCAAGCCGGGCAGGCGCATCGCTTAGGGCGCGGGCTTGCCGATCTCGAAGCGAATCCCCTGGGCGAGCGGCAGGTCGCGGCTCCAGTTGATCGTGTTCGTCTGCCGCCGCATGTAGGCGCGCCACGCGTCCGACCCGGACTCGCGGCCGCCGCCGGTTTCCTTTTCGCCGCCGAACGCGCCGCCGATCTCAGCACCGGAGGTCCCGATATTGACGTTGGCGATGCCGCAGTCGCTGCCCGACGCGGCGAGGAAGGCCTCGGCCGTGCGCAGGTTCTGCGTGAACAACGCCGACGACAGCCCCTGGCGCACGCCGTTGTTCGTCGCGATCGCCTCGTCGATCGTGTCGTACGGCATCGCGTAGAGGATCGGCGCGAAGGTTTCGCGCTGCACGAGCGGATGCGCATTGTCGAGGCCGGTGACGATCGCCGGCTCGACGAAGAAGCCGTCGCGCGGCAGGGCGCGGCCGCCGCAAACGATCGTCGCGTCCGCCGAACGTGCCTCGTCCAGGGCGGCGAGGTACGCATCGACCGCGCTGCGATCGATCAGCGGACCCATCAGCGTCGACGGGTCGAGCGGATCGCCGATGCGCACCTGCGCGTAGGCGTTCGCGAGCCGGGTCACGACATCGTCGAGGCGCGACCGGTGCACGATCAGGCGGCGCGTCGTCGTGCAGCGCTGACCGGCGGTCCCGACGGCGCCGAACACGACCGACGGCACGACGAGGCCGAGGTCGGCGTCGTCGGCGACGATCACGGCATTGTTCCCGCCGCACTCGAGCAGCACCTTGCCGAAGCGATTGCTCACTGCGGTCGACACGATCTTTCCGACGCGCGACGAGCCGGTGAACGACACCAGGGCGACGCGCGGACTTTCGGCGAGTCCTCGTCCCTGCGCGTCGTCGCCGAGCGCGAGGACGAACACCTCCGGCAGGCCGAGCTCGTCGACGACGCGCTCGGCGAGTACGGTCGCAGCGAGCGCCGCGAGCGGGGCTTTGGGCGAGGGCTTCCAGACGACGGCGTTGCCGCAGATGCAGGCCAGCATCGCGTTCCACGCCCAGACGGCGACCGGGAAATTGAAGGCGGTGATCACGCCAACGACGCCCAGCGGATGCCACTGCTCGTACATCCGGTGCGAGGGCCGTTCGGAATGAAGCGACTTGCCGTACAGCATCCGCGACTGACCGACGGCGAAGTCGGCGATGTCGATCATCTCCTGCACTTCGCCGTCGCCCTCCGCCTTGATCTTCCCGGTCTCGAGCGACACGAGCGTTCCGAGCGGGTCCTGGTGCTCGCGCAGCAGTTCGGCAAAGCGTCGCACGGCTTGCCCGCGAAGGGGCGCCGGCGTCTCGCGCCACGCGAGCGCGGCACGCGCGGCGGCGTCGAGAAGCGCGTCGAATTCCGATGAACTCGTCGTCACGACGCGACCGAGGATGGCGCCACTGGCAGGATTGAGCGAAGCCAGTTCGGGGCCGCTCGTCGCGCGCCTCGCGAGCGGCCGCGAAACGACGCCGCGGCCGTCGACCGTGAGGCCGAGCCGCCCTAGCACGGCACCCGCGCGCTCGTCGATGCGGTCCTTCGACACGGCGCGGTTCATCGCGCCTCCTTCACTGGCAGTAGGTTCCCGGATTCACGAACACTTCGCGCGTGATCGCCTTCGCCTGCGAAACGCCGTTCACCGTGTACGCGAACGTCGCGTGCGCACCGTCCTGGAACGTGAACGTCGCCGTGCCCACCGGCGTCGCCGTGACGGCGGACGGCGCGAACGGCACCGCGTCGAAAGCCGGCCCGCGGGTGCGCATCAGCGGACCCTGGTAAACGCCGGGCGCGGTGTTCGTCGCGAGCACGGAAAGCCAAAGCGGCGATCCGTCGACGTCGTAGGTGAACCACGTGCCGAAGATCTCGTTGCTCTGCTCGGTCAAATTGATGCCCCAGCCCGACTCGATGCCCGCAGGCGACGCCCACCACAGGTCCTGGTAATTCGTCGCGGCGGCGAGATTCGGCTGCCCGCCGAAAGCGCAGGCGGGCGCCGTGCCGAACAGTTCGCGGGTCAGCGTCTTCATCTGCGCGACGCCGTTCACCGTATACGCGAACTGCGCGGTGTTCGCGTCGGTGAACGCGAGCGTCGCATGACCCACCGTCGCGTGCGTAACCGCGTTCGGATCGAACGGCGTCGCCGAGAACGCCGGCCCGCGGGTCGTCAACAGATCGCCTGCGTAGCTGTTCGGGCCGGTCCTGCTCGCCGTCATCGACAGCCACCAGGCCTTGCCCGTCGTGTCGTACGTGAACCACGTCGCGAAGATGATGTCGCCCTGGTGCGCGAGATTGATGCCCCAGCCCGATTCGGATCCCGCGGGCGAGGCCCACCACAGGCCCTGATAATTGACAGCGGCGGGCGGCGGCGGCACGGCGGCTGCCGCGCGAACGGCGGCGCCAGCGTCCAGGATGCCGGCGCCACAGCGGTCGGTCGTGCAATCGGAGTACGGCGGGAACGGTTTCACCGTCGAGACGATCAGGTCGTGCACCTGGTCGACGGTAAGGTACGGAGCCACGGAGAGCATCAACGACACCGTGGCCGACACCATGGGTGCGGAGAAGCTCGTGCCGCCTTCGTTGACAACGACGTCCGCCACGGGCACGGTTGTCCCGGAATTGCCGAGCACGACCATCGTGTCCGCGGCCGCGCGAAGCTTCGCGGCCCCGCCCGGCGCCGACAGCGTGATGCCGGCGCCGAAATTGCTGAACGACGCGAGGCTTCCCCCGACGTCCGTCGTGGATGCGATCGCGTAGTACCCGGGACAGCCTGCGGGAGAATCGTTCGAGACGTCATGCGAATCGTTGCCGGCGGCCGCCACGATCGCACGCGTCACGCCGGCTGCATATGCGGCGGCGGCGACGTCGGTGAAGGGCTGTTCGCAACGGTTGGACGAGCCGAGGCTCAGGTTGATCACCTGCGCCGGCGTGCGATTGGGCGGCACGCCCGGGACGGCAAGACCGGCCGCCCACGCGATCGCGTCGACGACGTCCGAATTGAACCCGCCGCACTTGCCGAGCACGCGCACCGGGAGGATCTTCGCGTTCCAGTCGATCCCCGCGGTCCACGCAGCATCGTTCGTGTTCGCGGCGATGATGCCCGCGACGCTCGTTCCATGCCACGTGCTGTTCTGCGCCGAGCAGTCCCCGTGCGCTTCGGCCGCCGTCACCCAATCGCCCGGATCCAGGGCATCGGGGTCTCGACCGTCTCCGTCGTTCGCCGTCTCCGGGTCGGAGATCATGTCGTAGCCGGGCAAAAATCGGCCGACCATGGCCGCGTGCGGCCGGTATCCGGTGTCGATCACCGCGACGACGATGTTCGGAGAGCCTTGTGTGACGGTCCACGCGTCGTAGGCGCTGATCCCGGTCGACGAATTCGCGAGATAGTGCTGCTCCTGCGCATACGTGTCATTGACCGCCGCCTGCATCGCGTGCACGCGATGGTCGACGACCGCGTAATCGACATCCGGGTCGGCTGCAAGGCGCGCGGCGACCTCTTCGGCGGCAACCGATCCGTCGACCGTCACGACGTCGGCGCCGAGCGCCATCGAACGCACGTGCGTGAGCGAAACGCCGGTGTCGGTCGCGAGCTTGGCGATCCGCGCCTTCGGCGTCAATGCGGACTTCATCGCACCCTGCGTGAGCCGAACGATCAGGCGCGCCGGCGTCGAAACGCCGAACACCGAAGTGCTGAGCGCGATGCCCGCGACACCGACGATCATGCGCAGGAAAGGGCTTGCAATCGCGCGCCCGGTCAAGCTGAAGTGCGCGCCATGCGAGCACCCGTGCGCCCTTATGCTCATTTCACCGCCTCCGGCGGAGCTGCCGCGGGTGTCGAGCGCGTGCCGAGGTATTCGCCGAGGAAGTGCTCCACCTTGTGGTAGAGGTCGTAGCGATTTTCGTCCTTGTTGAACCCGTGGCCCTCATCGCTATAGACGACCCACTCGTGCGGCTTGTGGTACTTGTCGAGTGCCGCATGGAAGTCGGACCCGTGAACGAGCGGCACGCGGTGATCAGAGGCGCCGTACGCGAGGAAAATCGGCACGCCCACCTTGTCCGCATTATCGAGGGGACTCACGCGCTTGAACCTTGCGCGGTCGGTCTTCGGATCGCCGATCCAATAGGCAAGCAGCGACGAACGGTCAGCAACCCGCGAAAGATCGGTCTGCGCGTTGTCGAACATGTAATCGAGGGACGTCACGGCCGCAAGCGCGACCGCGCACTTGATCGTCGTCGCGTTCCTTACCGCACCCCATGCGGCGGCGTAACCGCCGTAGCTCCAGCCATAGAAGCAAACGCGCGCCGGATCGGCGATCTTCTGTCCGATAGCCCATCTCACGCCATCCTCAAGATCGTCCTGCATCGCTTCGCCCCAGTGCCGGTAACCGGCGGATTCGAGCTTCCAGCCGAATCCCCGCGTTCCGCGGAATTGGGGCCTCAGTACCGCATAACCGCGCGACGCGAAGAACTGCGTTTCCGTATCGAAGCCGAAATCGGTGGCCTGCACGTTCGGGCCACCGTGGATGTCGACGATCAGAGGCACTGGCCCGTCGTGCTGACCCGTGGGCAGCGTCAAAAGCGCGGGAATCGTCATCCCGTCGCGAGCCGGGTAACGCACCCACGTCGTCGATGCCATGGCCTTCGGGTCGATGCCCGCTCGATAGACGACGAGCGGCTTCATCTGCATCGACTTGGCATCGAGAATACGGGCTTCGCCGGGGTTCCTGTCGGACGAGGAAACGACGAGCCAGCGATTGCCGTCGCGCGAGAGGACGTTCACGGTATCGGGCAAGGCGGCGTCGACACTCTTCTGTATCCGCGCCCATTCCGGGTCGAACCATACCGTGGCAGGCCGGTCGTCGGCGTAGCGAAGCCCGAGCAGCTTGCGAGCCTCGTAATCGACAACGAACACCGCGTCCTCGGCATCGATGTCGCGCTGGGGATGATGCACGACCGGCCCCTTCCACGTTCCGCTCGCTATCTCGTATTCGTAGATTCCCGCAAAATCGCTTCCGTCCCTGCGCGCCGAAACGTACAAAATCTTGCCGGCCGGATCGAACTGCATCGGCGTCGATTGCAAACGCCCGAGCTTCGCCTCTTCGACCTTCACCCATCGGGCGTCGGCGCTCGCGCGCACGTACCAGGCCGACGTATCGTCGTCGACGTTTCCCGTCACCGCGGCGCGCGGTACCCCGTCGAAGTCGACGACCCAACGCACGACGTTGCCCGGGGAATCGAACGTCAGCAGCTGCGACGTGTTCGTCACGGTGTCATAGCGATACAGGTCGCGGCTCGTACGGCTACGCCGGGCGGCCTCGATGAGAATGGCATTCGTCCCGCGAAAGATGTGTACGACGCGACCGCTGACGGAGCGCGAATCGCTGCCATCGCGATTGACCGCGAAGAGCCCGAACTCGCGGGCTGGCTCGCCGGCGACCGCTTGCCAATCTCCGAGGCGGACGAGCATCCGCTCGTCGGTCTGCCAGCCGACCCACAGGACGTCGCCGTCACCGAAGATCGAACCCATGCGGGTCGCCGTACCCGTGTCGAGATCCACGACGCCGACGTCGTGGTGATCGCCGATCGGTGCGATCACCGCGACGTAGCGCCCGCTCGGCGACAGCGTCGTACCCGTGTAGTCGGCTTTCTTGAAGAACGTCTCGACGGCAAGCGGCGCGGCGCGAGCGGCCTGCAGTGTCGATAACGGGACGACGAGTGCCGCCAGGAGCGCGACGCCCAATCGAAGCGAGACCGCGTGATCGAAAAGACGCGACATGACGGTATTCCGAACGCGAGACGGCCGGCCGGGGCGAAAGTATGCGCCGGCGGGATCAGGAATGCATCGACTCGCGCCGCCGGATCCCCTCGCGGCGTCCGCTCGGCAACTCCAGCCCCGGCGTTGCCTCAGACGTCGAGATTGCGCACGCCGAGCGCGTTCGTCTCGATGAACGCACGTCGCGGCTCGACCTGCTCGCCCATCAGCGTCGAGAAGATTTCCTCGGAGCCGATGGCGTCCTCGATCTGTACCTTGAGAAGCCGCCGCACCGCGGGATCCATCGTCGTCTCCCAGAGCTGCTCCGGATTCATCTCGCCGAGTCCCTTGTAGCGCTGGATTGCCACGCTGCCGCGCGCTTCGCCGAGCAGCCAGTCGAGCGCTTCCTTGAACGACTTCACCGCCTGCTGCTTGTCGCCGCGCTTGACGACGGCGCCGGGGTAGATCAAGTCCTGCAGCACGTCGGCCGCGCGCCGGATCTGGTCGGCGTCGCCGCTCGCGACAAAGTCGGCGTCGATTGCTGTCGCATGCGGCGTCCCATGATGCGTGCGCACGACGACGATCCGATGCACCTCGTTCGTCGGGTCGTAACGCGCCTCGGCGACGACCTCGGGATCGTCGATCGCCGTCTGCAGCGCCATCGCGCTGCGCCGGGCGGCCGCCTCGGTCGAAAGGTCGAGCCGCACGCCGTTCAGGATCGCCCGCAGCGCCGCGGGATCGACGACGCGCGCGAGGCGCTCGATCACCGCCTCGGCGAGCAGGTATTCGCGCGCGACGTCGCCGAGCGATTCGGCGGACAGCGGCGGCCGGCCCTCGCCGGGCACGAGTTCGGCGGCCTTGAGCGCCACACGCAGCAGATGCTGCTTCAACTCGTGGTCGTCCTTGAGATAGACGTCCTCCTTGCCTTGCTTCGCCTTGTAGAGGGGCGGTTGCGCGATGTAGATGTGGCCGCGCTCGACCAGCTCGGGCATCTGCCGATAGAAGAACGTGAGCAACAGGGTGCGGATGTGCGAGCCGTCGACGTCGGCGTCGGTCATGATGATGATCCGGTGGTAGCGCAGCTTGTCGACGTTGTACTCGTCCTTGCC
>DATIEN010000094.1:0-64548 GCA_035455705.1 Casimicrobiaceae bacterium
GGACGCATCGAAAGCCCAGACACCCCAAGCGCCGCAGCACGCGCCGGCCGCCGACGTCGCGGCGCTGTCGCTGGCCGAGTACGGCGATGCGCTGCGCCGGCGCAAGGTCGGCGCGAGAGCGACCGTCGCGCGCCTGCTCGACGCGATCGAGCACGCCAACGCGTCGCTCGATGCGTTCACCTGCGTCGACGCGGAGCGCGCGCTCGCCGCCGCGACGGGCGTCGATGCGCTCGTCGAGGCGAAGGTCGACCTCGGCCCGCTGATGGGCGTGCCGATCGCGCTCAAGGACTTGTACGCCGTCGACGGGATGCCGCTCACCGCCGGGTCGCGCGTCGACGTGCGCGACCGCGTGCCGCGCGAGGGGTCGATCGTGCGCGCGCTCACGCGCGGCGGCGCGATCGTCCTCGGCAAGACGCGCACGACCGAGTTCGCGTTCGGCACGTTCAATCCGTCGCATCCGACGCCGCGCAATCCGTGCGACGCCGTGATGCACCGGATGCCGGGCGGATCGTCGTCGGGATCGGCGGTCGCGCAGGCCGCCGGCCTTTGCGCGATCGCTTTCGGAAGCGATACCGGCGGCTCGGTGCGCCAGCCCGCGGCGCTCTGCGGCGTCGCCGGATTCAAGCCCACCGCCGGCCGGTTGCCCACCGACGGCATCTTCCCGCTGTCGCCGACGTTCGACAGCCCCGGCTGGTTCGGCTGGCGCGTGTCGGACCTGGCGCTCGTCTGGGAGGCGCTTTCGCACGAAGCGCCGGCGCGGGCGCGTCCACTCGACACGCTCATTCTGGGTCGGCCGGACGCGCACTTCTTCGACGATCTCGACGCCGACGTCGCACGCGCGGTCGACGCGGCGGAGAACGCGCTTCGCAAGGCCGGCGCACGGATCGTTCCGGTCACGCTGCCGCCACTCACCGATCTCGACGCCGCGTTCGGCGGCTATCTCGCCTCCGAGCTCGTTGCGCACCTCGGCGCCGAGCGCGTTCGCGCGAACCTCGAGCGCATGGACCCGGTGGCGGCGGCACGCATCGCGTCGGGACTCACGCTGGAAGCGCACGAATTCCTCACGCTGCAGCGTCGCTTCGCGACGCTTTCCACGCACGCACAGGCGGCGATCGCGGGCGTCGACGCGGTGCTGACGCCGACGTGTCCGCGCATCCCGCCCGGCGTCGACACGATGCGCGAACCGGACAAGGCGGCCGCGTGGAGCCGCGACGCGTTGCGCTTCACGCGTCCCGGAAACCTGTTCGGCTTCTGCGGCATCTCGCTTCCGATCGGCCACCTGGTCGGCGCACTTCCCGTCGGCATGCAGTTGCTCGGCCGCGGCGGCGCCGATGCGGAGCTTCTCGCGATCGCGGCAACCGTCGAGGCGACCGTCGGTCGTCCGTGAGCTTGCGCGAGCGGAAGCGGTCGCTGCGCGACGCGATATTGCAGGCGCGCGATGCGCTCGACGCCGCGTGGCGAGAAGAAGCCTCGACCGCGATCGCGGCGAGGATCGGCGAGGACGCGCTCTTCGTCCGCGCGCAGACCGTGCTGCTGACGCTGCCGTTTCGCAGCGAATGGAACGCGTTGCGGGTCGTCGAGCGGGCGCTCGCGTCCGGCAAGATCGTCGCGGCTCCACGCGTCGACGCCGCCACCCGCATGCTGCGCGCGTATCGGATCGAGGATCCGGCGCGCGACGTCGAGACGGGCTACCGCGGCATCCCCGAGCCGCGCGCGACGGGCGCGGAGATCGCGCTCGCGAGCGTCGACTGGGTGCTGGTGCCGGGCGTCGCGTTCGATGCCCGCGGGCATCGGCTCGGCTATGGCGGCGGTTTCTACGACCGGCTGCTGCCCATCGTGCCGCAGACCGCCGCGCGCGTCGCGGGAGCCTTCGAGATGCAGGTCGTCGAGCGCGTGCCGACGGCGCCCCACGACGTCGCCGTCGACATGATCGTCACCGAGCGGCGAACGCTGAATTGCAGCGCATGAGGGCGAGAGCCCCAAGCGCGAGGCGAGCACCTTGACGTCGGCGCGCACCGCGGCGATCGCGCTCGCGGCAACGCTGGCCATCCAGATCTACACCGCGTTCGCGGCGGCTGCGGCCGCGGTGCTCGCGCCGGAGATCGCGCTCGCCTTCGACGTCGAGGCGCGCTGGATCGGCGCATTCATCGGCCTGGTCTACGCGGGCGGCATGATCGCGAGCCTCGCATCCGGCGGCTTCATCGAGCGCCTCGGCTCGATCCGCGTCTCGCAAGCGTGCGTCGTGCTGTGCGCGCTCGGCGTCGCCGGCATCGCATTCGCGCCGGCGCACGCGATCGCGCTGGTCGCGGCGTTCGGCATCGTCATCGGCCTGGGCTACGGGCCGATCACGCCCGCGTCGTCACAGCTTCTGCAGCGCACCGCGCCGCCCGCGCGAATGGCGCTCACGTTCTCGATCAAGCAGACGGGCGTGCCCGCGGGTGCGGCGCTGGCGGGCGCGCTGCTGCCGGCACTCGCGCTCGCGACCGGATGGCGCGGCGCGTTCGCGATCGCGGCACTCGCCGGACTCGCGATCGTCGCGGTCGCGCAGCCGATCCGGGCCGGCCTCGACGCCGACCGCAATCCGAAGGGCCGCGTCAGCGTCGCCGGCGTCTTCGCGCCGCTTCGCCTGCTGCGCCATTCGCGGGCGCTCCGCGATCTCGCGTTCGTCGCGTTCGCCTACTCGGCGACGCAAGTGTGCCTGACGAGCTTCCTCGTCGTCTACCTGACCGAGACGCTCGGCTACTCGCTGGTCGCGGCCGGCCTCGCGCTCACGATCGCGACGATCGGGGGCGTCGCGGGGCGCGTTGCGTGGGGCTACGTCGCCGACCGCTGGCTCGCGCCGCGGCGCGTGCTGGCAACGATCGGATTCTGCGCCGGCGCGTGCGGCGTGCTGATGGCGAGCGCGACGACGGCGTGGTCGCCGCTCGCGATCGGCGTGCTCGCCGCACTGTTCGGCGCGACGGCTATCGGCTGGAACGGCGTCCAGCTTTCCGAGGTCGCACGTCTTGCGCCGCCGGGAAGCGCGGGCAAGGTGACGGGCGCGACCGGGTTCGTGACGTTCGCGGGCGTCGTCGTGGGGCCGCCGTCGTTCGCGCTGCTGTCGAGCGCGACCGGCAGCTACCGGATCGGCTTCGCCGCGTTCGCCGCCGCCAGCGTCTGCGCGGCCGTTGCCCTGCTGGCGAGGCGCATACAATGACCGTCGGAACGAGCAAACGGAGTCGACCATGGACCGCATCCCCGACATCGATCCGCAGGAAACCCGCGAGTGGCTCGAGGCGCTCGACGGCGTGCTGGCGACGCAGGGGCCCGACCGCGCGCATTTCCTGATCGAGCAGCTGATCGACAAGGCGCGCCGCTCCGGCGCCTATCTGCCCTTCTCCGCGAACACGGCGTACATCAACACGATTTCGCCCGAGCGCCAGGCGCGCATCCCGGGCGACCAGAACATCGAGCACCGGATCCGCTCGTACACGCGCTGGAACGCGATGGCGATGGTGGTGCGCGCAAACAAGCACACGAACGTCGGCGGCCACATCGCGAGCTATGCGTCGGCCGCGACGCTCTACGACGTCGGCTTCAACCACTTCTGGCATGGAATGTCCGACAAGCACGCCGGCGACCTCGTGTTCTTCCAGGGACACTCGTCGCCCGGCGTCTACTCGCGGGCGTTCCTGCTCGGGCGGCTCACCGAGAGCCAGCTCGATAACTTCCGTCAGGAGGTCGACGGCAAGGGCATCGCGTCGTATCCGCATCCGTGGCTGATGCCCGACTTCTGGCAATTCCCCACGGTGTCGATGGGCCTCGGGCCGCTGATGGCGATCTACCAGGCGCGCTTCATGAAGTACATGCACGACCGCGGGCTCGCGAACACCGAGGGGCGCAAGGTCTGGTGTTTCTGCGGCGACGGCGAGATGGACGAGCCCGAGTCGATGGGCGCGATCGGCATGGCGTCGCGGGAGAACCTCGACAATCTGATCTTCGTCATCAACTGCAACCTGCAGCGGCTCGACGGGCCGGTGCGCGGCAATGGCAAGATCATCCAGGAGCTCGAGAGCGAATTCCGCGGCGCGGGATGGAACGTGATCAAGCTCGTCTGGGGCTCGCGCTGGGACGCGCTGCTCACGCGCGACCGCAAGGGCATCCTGATGCGGCGGATGATGGAAGCCGTCGACGGCGAGTACCAGACGTTCAAAGCGAAGGACGGCGCCTACGTCCGCGAGTACTTCTTCAACAGCCCGGAGTTGAAGGAACTCGTCGCCGACTACTCCGACGCGGACATCTGGAACCTGAACCGCGGCGGTCACGATCCGCACAAGGTCTACGCCGCGTATCACGCCGCGGTCGACCACATCGGACAGCCGACGGTGATCCTCGCGAAGACGATCAAGGGCTACGGAATGGGCATCGGATTCGGCGAGGCGCAGAACATCACGCACCAGCAGAAGAAGATGAACGTCGAGGCGATCCGGCGCTTCCGCGATCGCTTCCAGATACCGGTCCCCGACGAGAAGCTCGAGGAAGTGCCCTACGTCAAGTTCGCGGAAGGCTCGCCCGAGCTCGAATACATGCGGGCGCGGCGGATGGAGCTCGGCGGCTACCTGCCCGCGCGCCGGCGCAAGGCGCAGCCGCTCGACGTGCCGCCGCTCACCGCGTTCGAACGGTTCCTGAAGAGCACCGACGAGCGCGAGATATCGACGACGATGGCCTTCGTGCAGATCCTGCAAACGCTTCTGCGCGACAAGAGCCTCGCCAAGCACATCGTGCCGATCGTTCCCGACGAATCGCGGACGTTCGGGATGGAAGGCTTGTTCCGCCAGCTCGCGATATGGAACCAGCTCGGCCAGCTCTACACGCCGGAGGACAAGGACCAGCTCATGTTCTACAAGGAGGACAAGCACGGCCAGATCCTCCAGGAGGGCATCAACGAAGCGGGCGCGATGTGCGACTGGATCGCGGCGGCGACGAGCTACTCGACGCACGGCGTGCCGATGATCCCGTTCTACATCTTCTATTCGATGTTCGGCTTCCAGCGCGTCGGCGACTTCGCGTGGGCCGCCGGCGACGTGCGCGCGCGGGGCTTCCTGCTCGGGGCAACCGCGGGCCGCACGACGCTGAACGGCGAAGGCCTGCAGCACGAGGACGGCCAGTCGCAGGTGTACGCGTCGACCATCCCGAACTGCGTCGCCTACGACCCGACGTTCTCGTACGAGGTAGCGGTGATCATGCAGGACGGGCTGCGTCGCATGTACGCCGAGCAGGAGGACATCTACTACTACCTCACCGTGATGAACGAGAACTACCGTCATCCGGCGATGCCCGATGGCGCCGCGCCGTCGATCATCAAGGGCATGTACGGATTCGCGAGCGGGCCCGCCAAGGCCAAGGGGCCGCGCGTGCAGCTGCTCGGGTCGGGCACGATCTTCCGCGAGGTGATCGCCGCCGCGGAACTGCTGCGCAACGACTGGGGCGTCGAATCGGATCTCTGGAGCTGTCCGTCGTTCACCGAGCTCGCGCGCGACGGCCGCGCCGCGCAGCGCTACAACCTGCTCAATCCGGCCGGCACGCGGCGCGTGTGCCACGTCGAGCAATGCCTGAAGCCGACGACGGGTCCCGTCATCGCGGCGACCGACTACGTGCGCGCGTTCGCCGAGCAGATTCGCCCGTACGTGCCACGCCGCTACGTCGTGCTCGGCACCGACGGCTTCGGACGATCCGATACGCGGGAGAAGCTGCGGCACTTCTTCGAGGTCGATCGCTACTACGTGACGGTCGCCGCGCTGAAGGCGCTCGCCGACGAGGGCGGCGTGCCGCCGGCGAAGGCCGCGGAGGCGATCACCAAGTACGGCATCGACCCGGCGAAGCCGGCGCCGTGGACCGTCTGACGCAACGGAAGCGTTGCCGACGCAACAACGATTCCAAGGGGTGCGCGACGAACGCCGCCCATGGCGTGCGTCGTCCCCAAGCGCGTAGCGGAGGGTAGCCGAGTGAGCACGATCGACGTCAAGGTGCCCGACATCGGGGACTTCAAGGATGTGCCGGTCATCGAGGTATTCGTAAAGCCGGGCGACCAGGTCGGCGTCGACGACTCGCTCGTCACGCTCGAATCCGACAAGGCGACGATGGACGTGCCCTCACCGGCCGCCGGCAAGGTCGCGCAGGTCGCGGTGAAGGTCGGCGACAAGGTGAGCGAAGGCTCGCTCGTGCTGACGCTCGACTCGGCGCACAAGGCCGCCCCCCAAGGCGCGAAGTCGGGCGACGGCGCGGGCGGCAGCGCATCGCATGCGGCCTCGCGCCCGGCGACGGCCACGCCCGCCCCTGCGCCGGAGCTCGTAACGCCGGCACCCCGCGGCGAGAAGGGACGCGCCGACATGCCGGGCGAAGGCGCGAGTGCGACGCCTCCCGCCGGCGCGACCGTCGAGGTGCGCGTCCCCGACATCGGCGACTTCAAGGACGTGCCGATCATCGAGATACTCGTCAAGCCGGGCGACATCGTGAAGCCCGACGATCCGCTCGTCACGCTCGAGTCGGACAAGGCGACGATGGACGTGCCGGCGTCCGTGGGCGGCGTCGTCGAGGGCGTGCGCGTCGGCGTCGGCGACAAGGTGAGCCAGGGCACGGCGCTGCTGACGCTGAAGACCGCGCAAACGGGCGTGGAGCCGGCAAGCCGCGCCACGCCGCCGTCATTTCCCGCCAACGCGGATCGCGCGAATCCGCCGATCGAGCCACCGCCCGCATCCCCGCACGCCGCGGGTCCCGAACCGTCGCAAGGCACGTCGCGACCGGTGCAGCGGCCCGACGTTCAACAGCAGGCCGGCGCCGCCCCGGGCGACGAGGCGGCTGCGCGTGGCGCGCATGCGTCGCCGTCGGTGCGAAAATTCGCGCGCGAACTCGGCGTCGACATCGGGCGCGTCCGCGGGACGGGGCCGAAGGGCCGGATCCTGCACGACGACGTGCAGAGCTACGTCAAGTCGGCGCTCGCCGGCGCACCGGCTGCGGCAAGCGCGCCCGCCGCCTTGGGCGGCTTGTCGCTGCAGCCGTGGCCGCAGGTCGACTTCACGAAGTTCGGCGCCGTCGAATCGAAACCGCTGTCGAGAATCAGGAAGATCTCCGGCGCGAACCTCGCCCGGAACTGGGTGATGATCCCGCACGTCACGCAGTTCGACGACGCGGACGTGACCGAGCTCGAGGCGCTGCGCGTCGCGCTCAACAAGGAGAACGAGAAGAGCGGCGTCAAGGTGACGATGCTCGCGTTCCTGATCAAGGCGTCGGTCGCGGCGCTCGCGAAGTTTCCCGACTTCAATGCATCGCTCGACGCGAGCGGCGAGAACCTCTTCTACAAGCGGTACTTCAACATCGGCTTCGCGGCGGACACGCCGAACGGCCTCGTCGTGCCGGTCATCAAGGGGGCCGAGCAAAAAGGCGTGCTCGCGATCGCGAAAGAGATGGGCGAGCTCTCGGCCAAGGCACGCGAAGGCAAGCTCGGTCCGGCCGACATGCAGGGCGGCTCTTTCTCGATCAGCTCGCTCGGCGGCATCGGCGGCACCGCGTTCACGCCGATCATCAACGCGCCCGAGGTGGCGATACTCGGCGTATCGCGCAGCGTCATGAAGCCGGTGTGGAACGGGAAGGAGTTCGCGCCGCGGCTCATGCTGCCGCTGTCGCTTTCGTACGACCACCGCGTCATCGACGGCGCGCAGGCGGCGCGATTCATCACGTATTTCGCCTCGGTGCTCGCCGACCTGCGGCGAGCGCTGCTGTGAGCGACGCGGCCGCGCAGGACGCGCAGAAGCAGCTCGTCGCCCGCGAGGCGCTGCGCTACGTAGTCGAGGACGCGTGGCTCGGCGTCGGCTCGGGATCGACGGTCCATTTCTTCATCGACGCGCTGGCGAAGAGCCGGCTGCGGGTCAAGGGCGCGATCGCGAGCTCGGTCAGAACCGCCGAGCGATTGAAATCGCACGGCATCGACGTCGAGGAACTGAACAACGTCGCCGACGTTCCGGTCTACGTGGACGGCGCCGACGAGGTGACGCCGACGGGCGCGATGATCAAGGGCGGTGGCGGCGCGCTCACCCGCGAGAAGATCGTCGCGGCCGTCGCCCGCACGTTCGTCTGCATCGCCGATGCGTCGAAGAAGGTCGGCCTCCTCGGCCGCTTTCCTCTGCCCGTCGAAGTGATTCCGATGGCGCGAAGCTACGTCGCCCGCGAGATGGTGCGCCTGGGCGGTCATCCCGAGTGGCGGATGGGCTTCACCACCGACAACGGCAACGCGATCCTCGACGTCGCCGATCTGCGGATCGACGACCCGGTCGCCCTCGAGGATCGCATCAACGGCATCGCCGGAGTGGTCACGGTGGGCCTCTTCGCGCGGCGCGGGGCCGATGTGATCCTGCTCGGCACGCCCGGCGGCGTCGAGACGCTCGTACCCGGCCGCTGATTCCGCTTCCTGCTCGCGAGCGAGGCTCGCGGGCCCGCGCGGGTAGAATGAGCCGATGAACGACATCGCGGACAAGCGCATCGCGCAGATCGCCGACGTCGCTGCGTACATGCGCGGCGTCGGCGAGCGCGCGCGCGCAGCGTCGCGCATCGTCGCTCGCGCCGATACGAACGCGAAGAACCGTGCGCTCGCTCGCGCGGCGCTGGCGATCCGCCGCGACGCGCAACGGCTGATCGACGCGAACGCACGCGACGTCGAAAGCGCGCGCGCGGCGGGCCACGGCGCCGCCTTCGTCGATCGGCTGACGCTGACGCCGAAGGCGATCGAGGCGATGGCGAAAGGCCTCGACGAGATCGCGGCGCTGCCCGACCCGGTCGGCGAGATCTCCGGTCTCCGCTACCGGCCATCGGGCATCCAGGTCGGCATGATGCGCGTGCCGCTCGGCGTGATCGGCATCGTCTACGAGTCGCGTCCGAACGTCACCGCCGATGCCGCGGGCCTTTGCCTCAAGTCCGGCAATGCGACGATCCTGCGCGGTGGTTCCGAGGCGATCGAGAGCAACCGCGCGATCGCGGCGCTCGTCAACGAGGGCCTGCGTGAAGCGGCACTCCCCGAGGAAGCGGTTCAGCTCGTCGACACCACCGACCGCGCGGCCGTCGGCCACCTGGTCGCCGATGAGGCGCACGTCGACGTAATCGTGCCGCGCGGCGGCAAGTCGCTGATCGAGCGCGTCGCGCGCGAGGCGCGCGTGCCGGTGCTGAAGCATCTCGACGGCGTCTGCCACGTCTACGTCGACGTGGCTGCGAACCTCGAGCAGGCGGCGCGCATCGCCGACAACGCGAAGACGCAACGCTATTCGCCGTGCAACACGATGGAGACGCTGCTCGTGCACGCCGCCGTCGCCGATCGCTTCCTCCCCGCGATCGCGGCGATCTACCGGCAGAAAGGTGTCGAGATGCGCGGCGACGCGCGTGCGCGCGCGGTGGTCCCGGACATGACGCCCGCGTCCGAGGACGACTGGTATGCCGAGTACCTCGCGCCGATCATCGCGATCGGCGTCGTCGATTCGCTCGACGCCGCGATCGACCACATCGCGCGTTACGGCTCGCAGCACACGGACGCGATCGTCACCGAGGACTATACGAGCGCGATGCGGTTCCTGAGCGAGGTCGACTCGAGCTCCGTCATGGTCAATGCGTCGACGCGCTTCGCCGACGGCTACGAATACGGCCTCGGAGCGGAAATCGGCATCTCGACGAACAAGCTGCACGCGCGCGGCCCCGTGGGACTCGAGGGGCTCACGAGCCGCAAGTGGATCGTGCTGGGAACGGGCCAGATCCGCAGCTGAACGCGTGGCGGTCGCAAGCCTCCTCGCGCTCATCGACGACATCGCGAGCGTGCTCGACGATGTCGCGACGCTCACCAAGGTCGCCACCGCCAAGACCGCCGGCGTGCTCGGCGACGACCTCGCGCTGAACGCCGAGCAGGTGGCCGGCGTGCGCGCCGACCGCGAGCTGCCCGTCGTCTGGGCGGTCGCCCGCGGTTCGCTCGTCAACAAGGCCATCCTCGTGCCTGCCGCGCTCGCGATCAGCGCGTTCGTGCCGCGGGCGGTGATGCCGCTCTTGATGCTCGGCGGCCTTTTCCTCTGCTACGAGGGTTTCGAGAAGATCGTGCACCGTTTCGTCGCGCGGCGCGGCGCGGACCCCGCGCGGCACGCGCGGCTCATCCGCCCGGTCGACGACCCCGCGCCGGACGGCGTGGCGTTGGAGCGGCAGAAGGTGCGCGGGGCCGTGCGCACCGATTTCATCCTGTCGGCGGAGATCATCACCATTGCGCTCGGCACGGTCGCGGCGGCGCCGTTCGGGACGCAGGTCGTCGTGCTGATCGCAATCGCGCTCGGGATGACGGTCGGCGTGTACGGCCTCGTCGCCGGCATCGTCAAGCTCGACGACGCCGGCTTGCATCTCGCGCGCCGACCCGGCGACGCGGTGCCCGCGCGGCTGAGTCGCGCGCTCGGCGAGCGGATCGTGCGCACCGCGCCCTGGCTGATGAAGGGGCTGTCGACAGCGGGGACGGTCGCGATGTTCCTGGTGGGCGGCGGCATTCTCGCGCACGGGATCCCGGTGCTGCGCGGCGCGGTCGAGAACTGGAGCGATTACGCTGCTGCGATTCCCGCGGTCGGCGCCGTCTTCGGCGCGCTCGCGTCGATGCTCGGAAACGCCGTCGCAGGCATCCTCGCCGGGGCCGTTGTCTACGCCGGGACGTCGCTCGCGAAGCGCCTGCGCACACCCGTCGTCAAGAATCTCTGACGCGGGCCCGCGCGCCGGTTCGACCGTCAGGCCGCCGCAGCGGCCGACCTGCGCCGCAGCCGCATCAGCCAGAGCACGCCGGCTGCGATGAGCGCGAGCACCGCGAGCGACGCGCGGTTCATCGTCTCCCAGCCGCTCGTGGTCACGAGCGCGCCCGACGCGAGCGACGACACGCCCATCGTCGCGAACACGATGAAGTCGTTCACGCCTTGCGTGCGCGCACGCTCCGCCGGGGCGTAGGTTTCGGTCAGAAGCGCAGTACCGCCCGTGTACATGAAGTTCCAGCCGAGACCGACGGCGACCAGCGCCGCGACGAAATGGCCGACGGAGATGCCGTCGAGCGCGATCCACGCGCCCATCGCGGTTGCCACGACGCCCGCGAGAATGATCGCGAGCGTCCCGAAGCGGCGGATCAGCGAGCCCGTGAAGAAGCCGGGCGCGTACATCGCGACGACGTGCCATTCGATGACGAGCGCCGTCGCCGCGAACGGATGGCCGCAGAAGTTCATCGCGATCGGCGTCGCGGTCATCAGCAGGTTCATGAGCCCGTAGCTCAGCGCCGCAGCGAGCACGGCGACGACGAACGTCGGCTGGCGGACGATCTCGGCGAGCCGGCGGCCCTTCGCGCTCCGCTCCTCGTGCGACGGCAGCGGCACGTGAACGCGCGACTGCAGCGCGAGCGCCACGAGCGCGACGAGCGCAAGCGCCGCGAACGAGCCTGCGAACGGCGTCGCGAAAAGGTCGCGTGCGGCCCGAACCGCCTGCGGGCCGACGAAGCCGCCGACGACGCCGCCGGCGAGCACGAGCGAGATCGCCTTCGCGCGATCGGCGGGCGCCGATACCTCGGCCGCGGCGAAACGGTACTGCAGGCCCACGGCGTTGTAGATGCCGATGATGCCGGTGGCGACGCAGAACAGCGCAAAGCTTTGCCCTATCAGCGAAAGCGCGCCGATCACGCAACCGACGACGTTGACCGCCGCACCCGCCATGAATCCGGCGCGGCGCCCGACCCGGGCCATCCACAGCGACATCGGCATCGTCGCGAGCGCCGAGCCCAGCACGTAGGTCGTGACGCCGAACGTCGCCAGCGCCTTCGTCTGCGCGAGCGAGTACCCGACCAGGCCGTTCATCGCCGTGAGGCCGGAGCCGTTGGTCAGCAGCAATGCCTGGCAACAGGCGAGGAGGAAGATGTCGCGGCGTGAATTGCGCAAGGGAGGCACGAAGGCCGTCCCGCGGCCGCGCCCGGAAAGCCCGTATGATAAGCGGCGCACATGCCCGACGCGCTCGCGCAATCGATCGTCGATTTCTGGTTCGTCCCGTTACCCGGCGAAACGGTCGCGAGCGAGACGACGAAACCGCGCGCTCGCGTCACGCGCGACGTCTGGTTTCGCAAGGACGATGCATTCGACGCGCTGATTCGCGAGCGCTTCGGCGTCGCGCTTGCCGCCGGCATCGCAGGCGCCTTCGGCCACTGGTGCAACGAGCCGGAAGGCTGCCTCGCGCGCGTCGTGCTGCTCGACCAGTTCACGCGCAACGCCTTCCGCGGCACGCCGCGCGCGTTCGCCGGCGATCCGGGAGCGCTTGCGAGCGCCGAGGTGGCGCTGGCGCGCGAATACGAGCGCGCGCTCGCGCCGCAGGAGCGCTGGTTCCTCTACCTGCCTTTCGAGCACAGCGAGTCGATCGCGGACCAGGAGCGGTGCGTCGCGCTGTTCGAGGCGCTCGCCGCCGAGACGGGCCTCGACTCGCCGCTCCCGTGGGCGATCCGGCATCGCGACGTGATCCTCCGCTTCGGCCGCTTCCCGCACCGCAACGAGATCCTCGGCCGCGCGTCGACCCCCGATGAGATCGCGTTCCTCGCCGAACCCGGGTCGCGCTTCTGATGGCGCAAGGGCGCGACGCGGAAGCCGGCGGAACCGACGAGCCGGTCGCCCTGCTGGGCGGCATGTTCGACCCGGTGCACTATGGCCATCTGCATCTCGCCGACGACGTCCGCAACGCGCTTGGAGTAAGCGAAGTGCGGCTCGTGCCGGCCGCCGACCCGCCGCACCGGGCCGCGCCGCACGCGAGCGCGCGCGATCGCGTCGCGATGCTCGATCTTGCCGTGCAGGGCTTTCCGGGCCTCGTCGTCGACACGCGCGAGATCCAACGCGGCGGCAAGAGCTTCACGGTGGATACCCTCGCTGGCCTGCGCGCCGAGAGGCCCGACGCTCCGCTTTGGCTTCTGCTCGGCGCCGACCAGTTTCGAAGCCTGCCCGGCTGGCATCGTTGGCGCGCGATCCTCGACCTCGCGCACGTGATCGTCGTGCCGCGGCCCGGCGTGCCTTTGGAAGCTGATCTCTCCCCGGCCCTCGCCGCGGAGTTCGCGGCCCGGCGCGTCGGCGATCCGCGGGCCTTGCGCTCGACGATCGGAGGCTCCATTTACGTTCAGCCGGTCGCGCCGCACCCGATTTCGTCGACGGCGATTCGTTCGGCGCTCGACGCGGGCGGGTCGGACCCGGTCGGAATGGCCGGTTTGCTGCCGCCTGCCGTTTTAGCCTATATTGAATCGAACGGACTCTATCCACCCACACCCACGCATGCATCTTGACAAGCTGCAGCAGGTCGCCGTCGCGGCCCTCGAGGACATCAAGGCCCGCGACATCGAAGTCCTCGATGTCCGCCCCCAAACCAGCCTGTACGACACGATGGTCATCGCCTCGGCCGAGTCGAATCGGCAGGTGAAGGCCCTCGCGAACCACGTCCGCGACAAGCTCAAGGAAGCCGGCGCGCCGATCCTCGGCGTCGAAGGCGAGGACGTCGGCGAGTGGGTCCTCGTCGACGCCGGCGACATCGTCGTGCACGTGATGCAGCCGGCGGTGCGTTCGTACTACAACCTCGAAGAGCTGTGGGCGCCGCAGGCGCCCGCCCGCCGCGTGCGCACGGCTGCCGCCTAGAAGGCCGGCGTAGCATCGCGCCGGCGGCATCGAGCCGAAAGTCCCACACGCGCTTCGACTTCGTCCGCAGTCGCCTCCGACCGAGCACGGCCTTCGATGAAGCTGCGCATCGTCGCGCTGGGCCATCGGATGCCCGCGTGGGTCGCCGCCGGCTACGACGACTACGCGCGTCGCCTTCCGCGCGATTTCGCGCTCGACCTGGTCGAGCTCAAACCGGCGCCGCGCGAGCAGGGACTAAGCGTCGCGCAGGTTCTCGCGGCCGAAGCCTTGCGCATCCGGACCGCCTGCGCCCGCTACCGCGCCATCGCGCTCGACGAGCGGGGCGCGCAGTGGACCACGCGCGAATTCGCCGACCGCCTGCGCCAGTGGCGCGATGACGCCGCCAACGTCGCATTCGTCATCGGCAGCGCCGACGGCCTCGCCGCGGACGTGAAGTCGCACGCGATGGCGGTGCTCGCCGTCTCCGCGATGACGCTGCCGCATGGCCTCGTCCGCGTACTTCTGGCGGAGCAGGTCTACCGTGCCACGAGCCTTCTGGCCGGACACCCGTATCATCGCGAGTGACGATCGGGGTTCGAGAGGCCTCCAGGCCCCGAGGCGCGGAGAGTATTCGATTGAGCGCACCGCTGCTTTACCTCGCATCGAAGAGCCCGCGGCGGCAGGCGCTGCTGCGGCAGCTCGGCATCGAGTTCGAAACGCTGCTCATGCGCGAGGCGGCGGGACGCGACCGCGACGTCGTCGAGGAAACGCGCGACGCCGAACCGGCCGCACATTACGTCGAGCGGATGGCGCGGACGAAGGCGCAGGTCGGCTGGCAGCGGATGGAGAACCGCAAGCTCGCCGAGCGGCCGGTCCTCGGCGCCGACACCGAGGTCGTGCTCGATGGCGAGGTGTTCGGCAAGCCCCGCAACGCGAACGACGCGGCGCGCATGATCCGCCGGCTCGCCGGCCGCAGCCACCAGGTGTTGACGGCCGTGGCGCTGCGCCATCGCAACGGCACCGAGGTGGAGGTGTCCGTTTCGCGCGTCACGCTGCGTCGCCTCGGCGCATCCGAGCTCGAGCGCTACGTCGCGAGCGGCGAGCCGTTCGACAAGGCCGGCGGCTACGCGCTGCAGGGGATCGCCGCGGCGTTCATCTCGCGCCTCGAAGGCAGCTACAGCGGCGTCGTCGGCTTGCCGCTCTACGAGACCGCGTCGCTGCTGGCGCGCGCGGGCATGGCGGTGCTTTGAGGCGCGCGACGTGAACGCCGGTCCCGTCCCCGCCGTCCTCGCGAGCGCGCGCGCCGAAAACGCGCGTCCGGCCGAGCGCGCGGCCACCACGCACGAGATCCTGATCAACGTGACGCCGCAGGAGACGCGCGTCGCGATGCTCGAGCAGGCGGTCGTTCAGGAGCTCCACATCGAGCGCGCGAGCGCACGCGGACTCGTCGGCAACATCTGCCTCGGCAGGGTCGCGCGGGTTCTGCCCGGCATGCAAAGCGCGTTCGTCGAGATCGGTCTCGAGCGCGCGGCGTTCCTGCACATCGGCGACATCTGGGAGCATCGCCAGGACGGCCACGGCGAGCATCGTCCGATCGAGCGCATCCTGCACGAGGGGCAGACGCTCCTCGTGCAGGTCATCAAGGATCCGATCGGCACCAAGGGCGCACGGCTGTCGACGCAGCTGTCGCTGGCCGGACGCCTGCTCGTGTACCTGCCGCAGGATTCCCACATCGGCATCTCGCAGCGCATCGAGGACGAGCAGGAGCGCGAGAGCCTGCGCGGGAAGCTCACGACGCTGCTGCCCGAAGGCTCGGCCGGCGGGTTCATCATCCGCACGATGGCGGAGGCGGCGACCGAGCGCGAGCTCGCGACCGACATCGAGTACCTGACGAAGCTCTGGCGCGACCTGAACGAGCGCGCGGCGCTCGTGCCGGCGCCGACGCTGCTCTACCAGGACCTGAACCTCGCGCAGCGCGTGCTGCGCGACATGGCAACGGAGGAGACGTCGCGGATCCTCGTCGATTCGCGCGAGACGTTCGTCCGCATGGAGGACTTCGCCCGCGAATACACGCCGGCGCTCGTCGAGCGCATCCAGCACTATGCCGGCGAGCGGCCGCTCTTCGATCTGCACGGCGTCGAGGACGAGATCGAGAAGGCGCTCGCGCGCCGCGTCGATCTCAAGTCGGGTGGCTACCTGATCATCGACCAGACCGAGGCGATGACCACGATCGACGTCAACACCGGCGGCTTCGTCGGTGGACGCAGCTTCGACGACACGATCTTCAAGACGAACCTCGAGGCCGCGCAGGTGATCGCGCGGCAGCTGCGGATGCGCAACCTCGGCGGCATCATCATCATCGACTTCATCGACATGGAGAACCTCGACCACCGCAACGCTGTGCTCGCGGAGCTCAACAAGGCGCTGGAGCGCGACCGCACGCGCCTCACGGTCAACGGGTTCACGCAGCTCGGCCTGGTCGAGATGACGCGCAAGCGCACGCGCGAGTCGCTCGCGCACGTGCTGTGCGAGACGTGCCCCACCTGCGGCGGGCGCGGCGAGTTCAAGACCGCGCAGACAATCTGCTACGAGATCCTGCGCGAGATCCTGCGCGAGGCGAAGCAGTTCAACGCCCGCGAATTCCGAATCCTCGCGTCGCAGTCGGTCATCGACATGTTCCTCGACGAGGAGTCGCAGAGCCTCGCGCAGCTCGGCGACTTCATCGGCAAGCCGATCTCGCTGCAGGTCGAGACGCTGTATACGCAGGAACAGTACGACGTCGTGCTGATTTGAACCGCGCAAGGTTTCGCGCGCTCGCATGGTGCGCACGATACTTTGCGCGGAGTTGTCCTCCGCGAAAAGCTCGGGACGGCCCTTCGCTTTCCGCGCGGCAAGTGCAACGAAGCGTGCAGGCTGCGTGACTGCGATCGCCTGCAAGCCGACATGAAATTCTGGCCCCGCATTCGCGACACTGCCGACCGGCTGGCGCGGCTTCTTCGCCGCGAAACGACGCCGGGTCGCTTCGAGTTCGGAAGCGCCTCGTCGTGGCGCGGCTACGTGGCGACCGCGCCACTCGTCGAGCCGTCGCGCGACTATCTCGTCTACGTTCCACGCGGCTGGTCGCGCCGGCGCCGCAGCGCGCTTCACGTGCTGTGCCACGGCTGCCGCCAGACGGCCGAAGACCTGGCATCGCTGACCCACATTGCCGACTACGCCGACCGTGAAGGCTGCCTCGTGCTGTTGCCGCAGCAGGCGGCGGAGGCGAACCGCTGGGCCTGCTGGAACTGGTTCGAGGCGAACACCTCGCGCGGCAGCGGCGAAGCGGCGATCGTCGCCGCGCAGATCGTCCGCGTGCGCCGGCAATACCGCGCGCGGCGCGAGCGCGTATGGGTCGCGGGTCTTTCGGCCGGCGGCGCCCTCGCCGCGGTGCTCGGGCTGCGGTATCCGCGGCTCGTGCGCGGCGTATTCGTGCACTCCGGCCTCGCCTGCGGCGCGGCCGCATCGGCCGCGACGGCGCTCGCCGTGATGCAACGCGGCCCGGACAACGACGTCGTCCGCGTAGCCGACGAAGCGCGCGCACTCACGCGCGACGTCGATGCGCCGAACGCGCCGCTCCTCGTCGTGCACGGCGACCGCGACGACGTGGTCGCGCCGGCCAACGCGACCGCGCTCGTGCGGCAATATCTGCGGCTGAACGGCGACGCGACGCTTGCGGCTGACGCGCCGTTGCGTCCGAGCGACGCCTCGTCGCACGAGGAGGCCGGCGTCCGCTACGCGCTGCGCACCGACGACTGGTGGATCGACGGGCGCGTTCGCGTGCGGCAGGCGACGGTCGAGGGACTGGCGCACGCGTGGAGCGGCGGCGACGGCGCGTTCGGATTCGCCGACCCGCGCGGGCCCGACGCCTTGCGGCTTTTCGATCGCTTCGTCGCCGACGTCGAGGCGCCGCCCTCCGACTGGATCGCGCTGCTGCGCGCACGGCTGCGGCGCGACGCCCATTGACCGCGAGCCCTAAGTAAGCGCATTATTACTTAGGTGGCGCGATCGAAGGCGAAGTGGCGAGATGGAGATGCGCCGCCCCACGCTGTCATGATTGCCGACCTCCTCCAGCGCCCGATCGAAGTCGTGAACGTCGGCCTCGCCGGCTTCGCGCAGGACCTCGCCTCCCAGCACGTGCCCGTCGTTCACGTCGAGTGGACGCCGCCGGCACGCGGGGACGCGGCGCTTGCGGCCACGCTCGCGCAACTCGCCGAGCACGACGCGGCGATCGCGAGCGCGAACGCCGAGGCGCTGCGCCGCATCCTCGACGGCGAGCCGGTCGTCGTCGACGTGCAAACGGCAGGCGACGTCATCGCGGGTCTTCGCGAGCGCGTGATCCAGCATGCCGGGCCTCCGATCGAATGGGACCGGATGTGCGGGCCGCTCCGCGGCGCCGTCGCCGGCGCCATCGTCTACGAAGGCTGGGCGCGCGATCTCGACGCGGCGACCGAGCTCGCCGCCTGCGGCGGCATCACGTTCCGCCCGAACCACGACGCAGGCAGCGTCGGCCCGATGACCGGCATGATCACGCAGTCGATGCCGGTGTTCGTCGTCGAGAATCGCACGTCCGGCAATCGCGCGTACTGCACGATCAACGAGGGACTCGGGAAGGTGATGCGCTTCGGCGGCAACGACGCAAGCGTCATCGACCGACTGCGGTGGCTGCGTGACGTCTGCGGCCCTCGGCTCGGCGCCGCGCTCCGCGCGATCGGCGGCATCTCGCTCGGGCCGCTGATCGCGCGCGGCCTCGCGATGGGCGACGAGATGCATCAGCGCAACGTCGCGTGCTCGGCGCTGTTCCTGCGCGCCGCAGCGCCCGCGATCGTGCGCACCGGAGGATCGGCGGAGGACGCCGCCAGCGTGCTGGCCTTCATCGGCGGCAACGACCAGTTCTTCCTGAACATCGCGATGGCGATGGGCAAGGCGATCACCGATCCGGCGCGCGGCATCGCGCATTCGACGCTCGTCACCGCGATGTGCCGCAACGGCACGGACTTCGGGATTCGCGTGAGCGGCACCGGTGACCGCTGGTTCACGGCGCAAGTCGAGATGCCGCAGGGACTCTACTTCCCGGGCTATTCCGAAGCGGATGCGAATCCGGACATCGGCGACTCGGCGATCCTCGAGACGATCGGCCTCGGTGCCTTCGCGATGGCGGCCTCGCCGGCGGTCGTCGGGTTCGTCGGCGGTGGCGGCGTTGCGGACGCGCTCGACTACACGCGCCAGATGGCGGAGATCTGCATCGGCACGAACGCGAAGTGGCCGATTCCGATGCTCGACTTCGCCGGCGCGCCGAGCGGCATCGACGTGCGGCGCGTCGTCGAGACCGGCATCGCACCGGCGATCAACACCGGCATCGCGCACCGGAAGGCCGGCGTCGGGCAGGTCGGCGCGGGAATCGCGCGCGCGCCGCTCGGCTGCTTCGACGCCGCATTGCGCGTGCTCGCGGAACAGGAGCGCGCGCGATGAGCGCCGCAGGGCCATCACAAGGCGCGAATTCCGCCGCCCCGGCGGCGCGCGGAGCGGCGAAGCCGCAAGCGTGGGGGGACTCCGCGAGCCACGTCGCAAGCCGCGTCGTGCGCGGCCGCTATCTCGATTCGGTCAGCCTGATGCGCTTCTCGCAGCGACTCTCGGCGCTGCCGGGCGTCGCGGAAGCCGCCGTGATGATCGGCTCGGACACCAACAAGCGGCTGATGCGCGACTCGGGCTTGCTGGCGGGCGACGCGGCGGCCGCGCAGCCGACGGACCTGATCGTCGGCGTGCGCGCGAGCGACGAGGCGGCGGCGCAAAACGCGCTCGAAAGCGTCGATTCGCTTCTCGCGGCGCCGGGTGCGCGCGACACCGCCGGCGGCGTTACGCGCGCGCGAACGCTCGATGGCGCGACGAAGGCCCTGCCCGGCGCCAACGTCGCGCTGATCTCCGTCCCCGGCGAATTTGCCGCTGCCGAGGCGGCAAAGGCACTGCGCGCGGGCCTCCACGTGCTGCTCTTCAGCAACAACGTCGCGCTCGAGGACGAGCGCCGCCTGAAGATGCTCGCCCGCGAGCGCGGCCTGCTGCTGATGGGGGCCGACTGCGGCACGAGTCTCGTCAACGGCGTGCCGCTCGCCTTCGCGAACGCGGTGCCGCGCGGCGGCGTCGGTGTCGTCGCCGCATCGGGGACGGGCCTTCAGGAAGTGACGACGCTCGTCGCGCGCGCCGGCGGCGGCATCTCGCACGGAATCGGCGTCGGCGGCCGCGATTTGCGCGACGAGATCGGCGGCATCACGACGCTGATGGCGATCGACGCGCTCGACGCCGATCCGGCGACGACGCACGTCGTCATCGTCTCGAAGCCGCCCGCGCCGCGCGTCGCGAAGTCGGTGCTCGAACGGATCACGCGAAGCGCGAAGCCCTTCACCGTTTGCCTGCTCGGGCAGGCCGACCTGGAACTGCCGGCGAACGCACGCCGCGCTCACACGCTGCGCGAAGCGGCCGAGCTTGCGCTCGGCGGTCAGCGGTTCGCGCCCGATTTCGTCTCTCGGGCAACGCTACCCAAGCCCGCCGGCCGGCGCCTGCGCGGCCTCTACTGCGGTGGAACGCTGTGCGCCGAAGCGCAGCTCGTGCTGCTCGCGGCCGGCGAAGCGGTCGCGTCGAACGCTCCGGTGCCCGGCGCCCGGGCGCTCGAGACTCCCGACGACGGCGCGGCGCGTCATGCGATCGTCGATCTGGGCGCCGACGAATACACGCGCGGCCGTCCGCACCCGATGATCGAGCCGGCGATCCGCACGGAGCCCCTGCGTGCCGCGGTCGCGGATCCGGCCACCGCCGTCGTGCTCCTCGACGTCGTGATCGGTTACGGCGCGCATGCCGATCCGGCGGGAGCGCTCGCCGATGCGCTCGCGCAGATGCCGGCCGGCCGGCCGCCGGTGGTCGCCTCCGTCTGCGGCACCGAAGCCGATCCGCAAGGCTATTCGCGACAGGTGCACACGCTCGAGCGCGCCGGCGTCGTCGTCGCGCCGTCGAATGCGCATGCTGCCGAGCTCGCCGTGCGCGTGCTCCGCTCGCGCTAGACGTCGAGGATCGCCGAGGCGACGGTCACGGCGCCCGCCAGCGCGTCCCAGCCCGACGTGTGACCGACCCGCGCGATCGCGCCGAGTGCATCGCCGGGATCGAGATCGCCGGCGAGCGCGAGAAGGCACCCGTGCAGCGCCTCGCTGCCCTCCCCGTGCGCCGCCGCGGCCAGGTGTGCGACGCTCACCGGGTGCGTCGCGCCTTCGGGAAGCGGCAACAGCCAGTCGCCGAGCACCCGTGCACGGTCGCGCTGGCCGAACGCGTGCAGCGCGACGAGCGCGCCGCCGAGAAAGTCGTCGCCCGACGGCGTGAGCCCCGGACCCAGCCCGATCACGTCGCGAAGCGCTTCGGGCGGCGACGCATCGCCATTCCCGGCGAGCCACGAGCGCAGCGCGGCCGCCGTCGCGGCGCCCGCGTCACCGAGCTTGCCCGTCCCGAGCGTCGCGGTGACGACGAACGCAAGCCCCTCGGCCGGAATCCGCATCCGCGCCGCGCTGCGCATTCGCTCCACCCCGCGCGCCAGGCGGGCCCCGTCGATCGGCAGCGCGGGCAGCCCCGGATGCCAGCGTGCCGCGCGCGTGCAATCGACAACCGCGTTCGCCACGCGGAAGCGAGGCCACGTGCCGCGAACCGGCTGCTCCGGCACGAGTCTCGCAAGCGTGCGACCGATCGCGTGCGGCGACGCGACGATCGCGTTCAGCGGTCCGCGGCCGAGATTCTCGCTACCGATGCAAATCCATTGTCCGTCGAGCTCGACGTACGCGCTGCGTTCGAACACCGCGCAAACGCGTCCGCCGCGGGCGCGCTGCACGCGATCGGCGGCGTAGCCGCCGATGCACGCGACGACGAGTTCGCGCTCCTCATCGCTCGGCGACGACATGCGTACCGGCCCTGCCCTCGAAGGCCTGTGCCGCCTGATCGAGGTGCGCGATGATCGCGCGCTTGCCGCCGTGCGCGAGGAACCGCAGCACCGCGTCGATCTTCGGGGCCATGCTGCCGCGGGCGAAATGGCCTTCCGCCTGGTATGCCTCGAGCTCGCCGACGCTGACAGTTCCGAGCTCGCGTTGGCCGGGCTTGCCGAAATGGATGGCGACGCGCGGCACCGACGTCAGGATCATCAGGGTCTCGATGTCCAGCAGGTTCGCCATGAACGCGGACGTCAGATCCTTGTCGATGACCGCTTCGACGCCGCGGTGACGGCCGGCCGCGTCGCGCACGACCGGAATCCCGCCGCCGCCGCCGGCGATGACGATGGTCCCCATCCGCGCCATGGTGTCGATCAGCGGCAGGTTCACGATGCCGCGCGGCCGCGGCGACGGGACTGCATAGCGCCAGCCGCGTCCGGCGTCCTCCATCATGTTCCAGCCCTGCGCGATCAGCGCGCGCGCGTCGGGCTCCTTGAAGAAGGGGCCGATCGGCTTGCTCGGATTGCCGAAAGCCGGATCGTCGGGATCGACCTCGACCTGTGTGAGCACGCACGCGACGATCCGCTCGCTGCCCGCAACCCGCAGCTCGTTCTCCATCGCCTGCATCAGCAGATAGGCGATGCCGCCCTGGCTATGCGCGACGCAGATGTCGAGCCGCATCGGCGCCACCTTGTCGCGCGTCAGGATCTGACGCATGAGGATCTTGCCGACGACCGGCCCGTTCCCGTGCGTCACGACAAGCTCGCACGGGAGCTGCATCAGCGGCAGCAGCGCCTTGGCGGCGTTGGCCGCGACGACCTCCTGTTCCTCGGTCGTCCCCTTGATGTTCTCGGGATGCGTGGCGTTGCCGCCCACGGCGACGAGGACACGGCCCGCAACGTCCGTGCTCTTCGTAGCTGCCGCATCGGTCATCGAAGGCTCCCTCCGGGAAGGCACGCGCGCGCCGATCGAAAAAGACATTGACGCCGCCGTGGCAGTTTCTAGAATAGTAAAAATTTTCTTACTAGTCCAACGACAGGCGGCCCGCGCGACCGGCGCGACGCCGTGGAGCAGCACAGCAGCCAGGCGCGGCCGTATCGCAGGGCCGCAAGTCACGCATTTCTTACTTTTGGTGGAGGAGAACATGGGAATCGGACGCAAACACAACGGCTGGCACGCCGTGCTCGGCGCGGCCGCGCTCGCCTTGGCCACGTCGGCGCTCGCCGCCGACCCGATCAAGATCGGCCTCGTCGCCGCGCTGTCCGGTCCGTCGGCGCAATCCGGCGAAGCGATCACGCAGGGGCTGACCATCGCAATCGACGAGATCAACGCCGCCGGCGGAGTGCTCGGCCGGCCGCTCGCCCTGGTCAAGCGCGACGACGAGTCGAGCCCACCGAAGGGCGCGACCGCCGCGCGCGAGCTGATCTACGACGAGAAGGTCGCGGCGATCTTCGGCGGCCTCGACACCCCCGTGTCGCTCGCAATCGTGCCGATCGCGAACAAGGAGCACGTGCCCTACATGGGCGTGTGGGCGGCGGGGACGCCCATCACGCGCAATGGTGCGAACCCGAACTACGCGTTCCGCGTATCGGCCGTCGACGTCATGGTCGACGAGGCGCTGCTCAAGTACGCGCAGAAGAACGGGGCGAAGAAGCCGGGCCTTATCCTCATCAACAACCCTTGGGGCGAGTCCAACGAAAAGGGCCTCAAGGAAGAAGCGCAGAAACTCGGCCTGACGCTCGCCGGCGTCGAGAAGTTCGAGGACCGCGACGTCGACGTCGTCCCGCAGTTGACGCGCCTCAAGAACGCCGGCGCCGACGCGCTGATCCTCGTCGCCAACGCGGCACCGGGCGCGCAGGTGATGAAGGCGCGCGAGCGGATGGGCTGGAAGGTGCCGGTGATCTCGCACTGGGGCGTCTCGGGCGGCCGCTTCCCCGAGCTCGCGGGCCCCACGGCCGGCGACGTCGTATTCGTGCAGACGTACAGCTTCTTCGGCAACCAGAAGCCGGCGGGTAAGAAGGTGCTCTCGGAGCTCGAGAAGAAGTACAAGGTGAGCGGGCCCGAGAGTGTCATCTCGCCGGTCGGCGTCGCCGACGCGTACGACGCGATGCACCTGCTCGCGCTCGCGATCAAGAAGGCCGGCAGCACCAAGGGCGACGCCGTGCGCCAGGCGCTGCACGAGATAGACGAGTATCAGGGCCTGATCAAGACGTACCGCAAGCCGTTCAGCGCGCAGAACCAGGACGCGCTCGGTCCGGACGACTACATCTTCGTCCGCTACGAAGGCAACAAGATCGTGCCGGTGCGCTAGGGTGGAACATCCCCCCACGCTCGCTCCGCTGGCTGCCCCCCAGGGGGCGGGTCAGTCGCTCGGGGCGGCCCTTCGCCACTGACATGGCCGTTGCCGCCGCAGCACTCCGCTGCGGCGGCGGCACGACCTCTTACTCGAAGCCCCGATGGATCTGTTCGTCTCCGCGCTGGTGACCGGCGTCGGCCTCGGCAGCATGTACGGGCTGCTCGCCCTCGGCTTCTACGTCACGTACGCCGTTTCGAACACCGTCAACTTCGCGCAGGGCAGCACGATGATGCTCGGCGCGGTGATGGGCTTCACGTTCGGCGTGACGCTCGGATGGCCGTGGATCGCGGCGCTCCTCGCCGCGCTCGCCGCGTGCGTCGCGTGGGGCGTCGTCGTCGAGGCGATCGGCGTGCGGCCGTTCGCGCGTCGCGGTTCGGACCTGTGGCTGATGGCGACCGTCGCGCTCGGTCTGGTCCTGGAGAACGTCGTACTGTTCACGTTCGGCAAGGATCCGCGCGGCATGCCGCAATCGGCGCTGACCGCCGAGGCCTTCTCGGTGGGCGGCCTGCGCGTCTCCGTGCTTCAGGTGACGATCCCGGTGGTCGGCCTCGCGATCGCGTTCGGGCTGCACGTGTTGACGCGTCACACGCGAAGCGGCAAATCGATGCTCGCGATCGTCCAGAACCCCGATGCCGCGCGGCTGATGGGCATCGACGTGCGCGCGGCGATCGTCGGCGCCTACGCGATCTCGGGACTTTTCGCGGGCATCGCGGGCCTTTTGATCGCGCCGCTCTTCACCGTGTCGTCGAGCATGGGGACGCTCTTCGGCATCAAGGCGTTCGCCGTCGCGATCCTCGGCGGCATCGGCAATCCGTGGGGCGTGATGCTCGCCGGCCTCATCTACGGCGGCGCCGAGTCGCTGATCACGGCGGCGTTCGGCTCGACGTACACGCAGATCCTGACGTTCGGCCTGGTGATCGTCGCGCTCGCGCTGCGTCCCGACGGCCTCTTCGGCCGCGCCGGGGTGAAGAAAATATGAGCGCCGCGCGAGCAACCGGCGCGCTGTACGCCGCGATCGCCGCGTTCGCGCTCGCCGCCGGCGTCGCGTCGTATTTCGCGAACGGCTACCAGCAGTACGTGATCGCGATGGTCGCGATCACGGCGATCGTCGGCGTCGGCCTGAACGTGCTGCTCGGCCTCGCCGGCCAGCTTTCGCTCGGGCACGTCGGCTTCTACGCGATCGGCGCCTACGCGTGCGCGATCCTGACGACGCGCTATGAATGGAGCTTCTGGGTGGTGCTGCCGCTCGCGGGCGTGGCGGCGGGCGCAGCCGGTGCGCTTCTCGCGATTCCCGCGCTGCGCGTGCGCGGGCCCTATCTCGCGATGGTGACGATCGCGTTCGGCTTCGTGATCGAGCAGAGCGCCGCCGAGATGAAGGGTCTCACCGGTGGCTGGAACGGGATCATGAATATCCCACGCCCGACGTTCGCAGGCCTCGCGATGGACGAGTTCGGCATCGGCGTGCTCGCGCTCGCGCTGCTCGCCGCGCTGCTCTTGCTGTTCGCTCGGCTTCGCGGCAGCACCTTCGGGCTCGCGATGCGCGCGACGCGCGACGCCGAGGTGGCGAGCCAATCGATCGGCCTCGATCTCGTCACGATCCGCGCGATCGCCTTCGTCGTCTCGGCGTCCCTGGCCGGCATCGCCGGCGCGATCTTCGCGATCCTCAGCAACTTCGTGAGCCCGGAGTCGTTTCCGTTCTTCCAGTCGATCACGTTCCTGCTGGTCGTCCTCGTCGGCGGCGCGGGGACGGTGCTCGGACCGGTCGCCGGCGCGGTCGTCGTCGTTCTGCTGCCCGAAGTGCTGTCGTTCCTCGCCGAGTACCGGCTGCTCTTCTTCGGCGCGCTGCTCCTCGTCGTGCTGTGGCTCGTGCCCGAAGGGATCGTCGGGGCGCTCGCACGGCGGCTGCGCGAACCGGACACGCAGACCCCCGAGCCCGACGAGCGCCGCGTCGCGGTCTTCCTCGCGAGCGACGCTTCGGGCGGTTCGCATGCGACGCGCGAGGGACTCGCGGTCGACGGCCTGGCGATCGCGTTCGGGGGCACGCAGGCGGTGAAGGACGTGTCGTTCACCGCGAGGCCGATGCACGTGACGAGCATCATCGGGCCCAACGGTGCCGGCAAGACGACGTTGCTCAATCTGATCGGCGGCTTCTATCGCGCCGACCGCGGCCGTGTCGCGCTCGACGGCGTCGCGTTGCCGCGCGGGCCGACCTATCGGATCGCCCGCGCGGGCGTCGCGCGCACGTTCCAGACCACTCAGCTCTTTGCGCGAATGAGCGTGCTCGACAACGTGCTGATCGCGCTGCGCCGCGGCGATTTGGGCGGCGTTCGCGAAGCGGTCGGCCGCGGCGCGGACGCCGATTCCGTCACGCTCGCCCGGGCGCTGCTCGCGTTCGCCGGCTACCGCGGTTCCGTGCGGCGATTCGCCGGCGAGCTGCCGCACGTCGACCGCCGGCTCGTCGAGATTGCGCGCGCGCTGGCGACGCGGCCCCGGGTATTGTTGCTGGACGAACCCGCCGCGGGACTCTCCGAAGGCGACACCGAGCGAGTCGGCGCGCTGTTGCGGCGCATCGCGAAGATCGGCGTTGCCGTCGTCATCATCGAGCACGACATGAATCTGGTCATGGGCATCTCCGACCACATCGTTGCGCTCGATGCCGGCCGCCGCCTCGTCGCCGGCACGCCGGCGGACGTCCGTGCGAACGCGGAGGTCCGCGCGGCGTATCTCGGACAGGGTGAGCTCGCGATCGCGCGCGGCGCGACGCGAAGCGACGGCTCGGAGACGGTTCTCGCCGTCGACGACGTCGACGCGGGCTACGGCCCGATCCGGGTGCTGTCGCAGATCCGGCTCGACGTGAAGCGGGGCGAGCTCGTCGCGCTGCTCGGCGCCAACGGCGCCGGCAAGTCGACGCTGATGCGCGCGATCGCAGGACTGCACCGGCCCGTGACCGGCCGCGTGCTGCTGCTCGGCCGCGACATCGCGTCGCTCGCCGCGCACCGGATTGCGCGCAACGGCGTGACCCTCGTGCCTGAAGGGCGCCAGGTGTTCGCCGAGCTTTCGGTCGTCGACAACATCCTGATGGGCGCGCTGGCGCTCGATCGGCGCGAAGCGGCAGCCGAGGTCGAGCGCCTGATCGCGCGCTTTCCGATGCTCGACAAGCTGCGCGAACGGCGGGCAGGACTTCTTTCCGGTGGCGAGCAGCAGATGCTCGCGATCGCGCGCGGTCTCGCGGCGCGGCCGCAGATCGTGCTGCTCGACGAGCCGTCGCTCGGGCTCGCGCCCGCGATCGTCGAAAGCCTGTACCGGATCCTCGAGCAGTTGCGAAGCGAAGGCACGACGATCCTGCTCGTCGACCAGATGGCGCGGCTCGCGCTATCGATCGCCGACCGCGCGTACGTGATCCAGTCGGGCCGCGTCGTGCAGCAGGGATCGGCGGAGGACGTGCGCAACGACGCCGCGCTCGAGAAGGCTTACCTCGGTTAAGCGGCGGCCCCGACGACATGACCGACCGCCTGATCGTTCGCAACGCGCAGATCGACGAGCGCGACGACGCGATCGACTTAGTCGTCGAAGACGGACGCATCGTGGCGATCGAGGCCGCGGGCGTCGCCGGCACGGGCGCGCGCATGCTCGACGTCGCTGGCCGTTACGTCTCGCCGGGATTCGTCGAGACGCACATCCATCTCGACAAGTCGTGCATCGTCGACCGCTGCCAAACCGGCGAAGGAACGCTCGCGGCGGCCATTCGCGAGGTCGCGCGCGCGAAGGCGGCGTTCACCGTGGACGACGTCCATGCGCGCGCTGCCCGGACGATCGAGCGCGCGATCCTGCAGGGGACGACCCGGATGCGCACGCACGTCGAGGTCGATCCGGGGATCGGCCTGCGGGGGTTCGATGGCGTCCAGTCGCTCGTCGACGAGTACCGATGGGCGATCGACCTCGAGCTCTGCGTGTTCCCGCAGGAAGGCCTGACCGACAATCCGGGCACCGAGGAGCTGCTCGTCGAGGGGCTGCGCCGCGGCGCGAAGGTCGTCGGCGCCGCGCCGTACGTGGATCGCGACCCGCACGCTCAGATCGACCGGATCTTCGCGCTCGCGCGCGACTTCGACGTGCCGATCGACATGCACCTCGACTTCACGCTCGACGTCTCGAAGATGGACGTCGAGTACGTCTGCGCGAAAACGCGCGAGCACCGCTACGAGGGTCGCGTCGCGATCGGCCACGTCAGCACGTTGTCCGCGCTGGCGAAGGAGCGCTTCGACGCCGTCGCGTCGATGCTCGCCGACGCGGGCGTCGCCGTCACCGTGCTGCCGTCGACGGACCTCTTCCTCATGGGCCGCGGCGCCGACCGCGACGTGCCGCGCGGCGTCGCGCCCGTGCATCGCCTCGTCCAGGCCGGCGTCGGCGCATCGCTTGCGACGAACAACGTGCTGAACCCGTTCACGCCGTACGGCGACTGCTCGCTCGTCCGGATGGCGAACCTCTATGCGAACGTCGCGCAGCTCGGGCAGCGCGACGAGCTTGCGCTCTGTCACTCGCTCGTCACGCGTCATGCGGCGCGCATCCTCGGCGTCGACGACCACCGCATTGTCCCCGGCGCGCCCGCCGACTTCGTCGTCCTCGATTGCCGAAGTGCCGCGCAGGCGATCGCCGAGCTCGCCGCTCCCCTCTACGTGTTCAAGCACGGGCGCATGACGGTGAGCCGCGCGCCGGCGGTGCTGCACCGGCGATGAGCGATCCCGCGCGCGTGCCCGCATCGCGCGGCGTGCCGCCGTCGCGCGAGGCCTCCCCGCGCAAACGCGACCCGATGATGACGCGCGACCGCGTGCTTCGCGCCGGCATCGCGGAGTTCTGCCGCCACGGCTACATCGGCGCGCGGATCGACCAGATCGCGGCGCGTGCCGGCTGCAACATGCGGATGATCTACCACTACTTCGGCAGCAAGGAGAAGCTCTACGTGGCGGTGCTCGAGCGCGTGTTCGGCGAGCTGCGCCTCGAGGAAAGCCGCCTGCATCTCGAGCATCTCGATCCGTTGACCGGCGTGCTGCGCCTCGTCGACTTCACGATGGACCATCTCGGGCGGCATCCCGAGTTCGTCGCGTTGCTCGGCAACGAGAACCTGCTGCGCGGCAAGTACCTGCGCAAGTCGCAGGCCGTCCCGCGCGCCTCCGCCCCGCTCCTCGAGGCGATCCGTCGATTGCTCGAGCGCGGCCGCCGGGACGGCGTGTACGCGCGCGACGTCGACGCACTGCAGCTCTACGTCAGCATTTTGTCGCTCTGCTACGTGCACGTGTCGAACCGCTACACGCTGTCCATCACGTTCAACCGCGACATCACCGACCCCGGTTGGCTCGGCGCGCGCCGCCGGCACGTCCAGCAGATGGTGCTCGCCTACCTGTGCACGCCGGAGGCGCCCGTGCCGTCGGCACGATCGGCGAACGCGGCTTAAGATAGTCGGCCCGATCCTCGCGAGGAAACGTCCGATGCCCGACACCGCGATGAACCACTTCACGATCCTGACCGACGACGTCCCCCGAACCGTAGCCTTCTACCGCGACCTGCTCGGGCTCGCCGACGGATGGCGCCCTCCGCTCGCCTTTCCGGGCGCCTGGCTCTACGCCGGCGACAACGCGATCCTGCACGTGGTCGGCGGTCGTCCGCGCGACGAGCTCAAGGGGGGAGTGATCGATCACATGGCGTTCTCGGCGACCGGCCTCGCGGACACGCTCGCGCTCCTCGCGTCGCGCAACATCGAGCACACGTGCCGGCGGCTTCCGGCGGCCGGCACGTGGCAGGTGTTCTTCCACGACCCGAACGGCGCGCGGGTGGAGCTGGATTTCGCGCCGGACGAGCCCGGGCACGATCATCGCGCTTCGCCATGATCGTGCGGCGCTCGACGCCGTGCGATCTCGCGGTCGACCATCTCGTCGTCGCGGCGGCGTCGCTCGAAAGCGGCGTCGCATGGGTGGAGGAGCGGCTCGGCGTAACGGCCGTTCCCGGCGGCAAGCACGTCGCGATGGGCACGCAGAACGCGCTGATCGGACTCGGCCCCGGCGTCTACCTCGAAGTGATCGCCATCGATCCGTCGCTCGCGTCGCCGGCGCGGCCGCGCTGGTACGCGCTCGACGATCCGCGAATGCGTGCCGAACTGGCCGAATCGCCCGCGCTGATTCACTGGGCCGCTCGCACGGTCGACATCGAGGCCGACGCTACGCGATGCCAAATCGACCTGGGCGCGATCATGCCGATGCGCCGCGGCGAGTTCCAGTGGCGGCTCACGGTGCCGGACGACGGCCGATTGCCGGGACGCGGCCTCGTGCCAACGCTGATCCAGTGGACCGGCCGGCACCCGAGCGACACGCTGCACGACTCCGGACTGCGCTTGACCGCGCTCGCGGGAGAGCACCCCGAACCGGCTCCGGTGCGTGCAGCACTCGCGGCGCTCGGATGCTCGGAGACGCTGAAGGTCACTTACGGGCGCGCGCCGCGGCTCGCCGCGATGCTGCGCACGCCGCGCGGGATCGTCACGCTGTAGAACGTCAGCCGAGCGCGCCGCGCGCTTCGACGCGCCACACGGCTGACACCACGTCGTTGCGAACGGCGACGATGAAGTCGTAGAGGTTCACCGTCGGATCGCAGTGGCCGGGAACGAGCCACACGCGCTCGCCGAGCGTCACCGGCGCTGCACCATCGGCGACGCGCAGTACGCCGTGCTCGTCGGAAGCCTTGACGTACTCGATCCCCGCGCGCTCATGCACCTGCGGCAGCCCCGAATCGAACGCGAACGCCTTGAGGCCGGCGTCGACGATCGCGCGATCCGCCGCAGGCGCGCTCATCGTCGTCGCGAGCACGAAGAGGCTTTGTTCGAATCGGAGGTCCGAAGCATCGCAGACGTTGCGGTTGTAGTCGGCGTCCATGAACACGTACGAGCCCGGCTGCAACTCGTCGTAGACCCCCGAATCGCGCTCGTGGCGCCAGGTGCCCGTCCCTGCCCCGGTGACGATCTCGCAGTGCAGGCCCGCGGCGTCGAGGAGCTTGCGTGTCGCGCGCACGTCTTCGACGGCCGCGGCGATCGCATCGGCGCGCGCCTGCGGCTCGCGCAGGTGCTGGGCGGCACCCTGGTACGCGTGAATGCCGCGGAAACGCAGTCCGGGCGAGTCGGCGACGACTCGCGCGAGCGAGACGACGGGCTCGCCGGCCTCCACGCCGCACCGGTGCGCGCCGACGTCGACTTCCACATAGACATCGAGCGTCGCCTGCGCGCGTATCGCGGCCTGCGACAGTCGTGCAACGACCGGCACGGCGTCGACGAGCACGCCCACGGTCGCGGCGCGCGCGAGATCGGCCAGCCGCGCAAGCTTGGCGGGCGTGACGACCTCGTTGGTGACGAGCACGTTGCGTATGCCGGCGCCGACGAGCGCGGCGGCCTCGTCGGTCTTCTGGCAGCAGATGCCGACGGCGCCGCGCGCGATCTGCGCCTTCGCGACCGTCGAGCACTTGTGCGACTTCGCGTGCGGGCGCAGGCGCACGCCTTTCGTCGCGGCCGCCATTCGATCGAGGTTGCGCTCGAACGCATCGAGATCGACGACGAGCGCGGGCGTTTCGATCGCCTCGATCCTGTCGCCGACGCGCGCGGGAATGCGCTGCATGCGCCAATCTAGCGCAACTGTTCAACGTGCGATAGCCGATTCCGCGCCGCGCCGAACATTGCAAACGTCCGGTAAAAGTTTCGGGCGTAACTCGCGCAAAGCGTTGTTTTACCTCGACCGTCGAAGGGCATAAAGCTTGCGCCCCGATCCTTCGCTTACGACCGGGTCGCAAGCCAACATTCGAGAGGAGTGCCCATGGCAAACGGCAGCAACGAGCGCGATCGCAATTCGCGCGATGCGCAGAATACGGAACGATACGGACAGGGATTGGATAACCAGGGCCAGCAGACGTCGAGCGGAAGCTGGCAGGGGCGGGGCTCGCAGGGTGGCGCGTACGAGGACCGCATGGACGCGCAATTCGATCCGCAGGGCGACCGCTCGCGGGAATCGGGTCGCTGGTACGGTCAGGGCCGCCACGAGCAGAACCGCGGCTTCGACCAGGGCGGTGGACACGGCCAGGGAAGTTACGGCGGCTACGAGCAGGACCGCGGCTCGCAAGGCTACGGGTCGCACTACGGCTCGCAGGGAGGCGCCTACGGCTCGCAGGGAGGCGGCTATGGCTCGCAGGGAGGCGGCTATGGCTCGCAGGGGTTCGGCGGCTCGCAGCACTACCAGGGCGGCTCGCAGGGATACGGGACGCAGGGCGGCCAGTACGGCCAGAACTACGGAGACCAGCGGTTCGGCAATCAGGGCTACGGCAGCGAGCGTTACGGCAGTCAAAACTACGGCCCGGGTTACGGCAGCAGCCAGGGCTACGGCGGCCAGAACTACGGCCAGGGTTACGGCAGCCAGGGCGGCCAGAGCTACGCGCAAGGCAGTCAAAACTACGGCCAGGGTTACGGCAGCCAAGGTTATGGCGGGCAAAGCGGATACGGTTCGCAGCAGAGCGGCAGCGGCGCGACGTACGGGCAACAGGGCCGCATGGGCGGAAGCTGGAGCAGCCAGATGGGCGGAAGCGTCGGTGGCCAAGGTGGCGGCTTCGGCGGCCAGGGCGGCTACGGATCGTCGTCGTATGGCGGCCGCTTCGCCCAGCGGCGATCGACGCGTCGCGGTCCGAAAGGCTACGAGCGTTCCGACGAGCGAGTCAAGGAAGACATCTCGGAACGCATGTACGCGAACGAGGACTTCGACGTGAGCGACGTGACGATCGAGGTGACGAACGGGGTCGTGACGCTCGACGGCAACGTCGACGACCGCTATTCGAAGTACATGATCGAGGAAATGGTCGACTCGATCCCGGGCGTGAAGGACATCGACAACCGGTTGCGCATCCGGCGCGGCGACGAGAGCCAGTGGTCGGGTGGAAGCGGTTCGTCGGGATCTTCACATTCCGGATCGGGCAGCGGCTCGTCGAGCGGCATGTCGGGCAGCGGATCGTCGAGCGGATCCGGCATGTCGAGCAGCGGCCGCACGTCGCGCAGCGAAGGCGGCAGCGGCTCGTCGTCGAGCGGCGCGTCGGGCAGCGGCTCCTCGACCGGCAGCGGCTCGTCGTCGGGTAGCCGCCGCAGCCACGAATAGCCGTTCACGCGCGGAAGATCGCAGTCGCGGCCGAAGTGAAAACGCCGCCCCGGACGCAAGGTCCGGCGCGGCGTTTTTTCACGGAAGCGGCGCGGATCGATGAAGATCCCGCATCCCCATGAACGGAGATCGAAGTAACGCTAGTAGATGAAGATCCAGTACGCGAGCGCGGCGATCAGTGCGTACTTGACGGTGCGGAACACGGTGCGGTTGCGCCGCTTGAGCCTCGTCAGCAGGTCGCTGCCCTTGCCGAACAGCGCATAGACGCGGTTGAGCGCACCGACCGGCTCGGTCTCCGTGTTCTGCGTCGACGCCGCGCGGATGACGGTGCGGCTCACGAAGCGATTCAGCGCCTGCATCGCGCGCGTGCGGAGCGGCCGCTCGACGTCGCAGAACAGGATGATCCGCGTCGTGTCCGTCTTGTTTTCCGCCGAGTGGATGAACGTCTCGTCGAAGAGCAGGTCCTCGCCGTCGCGCCACGAATACGGCTCGCCGTCGACGAAGATCCTGCACTCGTCCGAGTTCGGCGTGACGAGCCCGAGGTGGTAACGGAGTGATCCCGCAAACGGGTCGCGGTGCCGGTTGAGCTTGCCGCCCGGAGGCAGCAGCGCGAACATCGCCGCGTTCACGGTGGGCAGCGATTCGACGAGCGCCACGGTCCTCGGGCACGCCGCCTGCGCCGACGGCAGCGGCTCGCCGTACCACTTGACGTAGAAGCGCTTCCAACCGTTCTTGAAGAACGAATTGAAGCCGAGATCGTTATGACCGGTCGCCGCGCGGATGTGGCCTTCGTCCATCAACGACAGCGCCTCGTCACGGATCGTCTGCCAGTTCGCCCGCAACACCTCGAGTTCGGGCAGGCTGCGCGGATCGAGGATCGGCTTCGCCGGCACCGCGGAGAACAGGTACATCAGCGTGTTGTACGGCGCCATGATCGTCGAGTGATCGGCGAACTGCTTCGTGAGCTTGTGCCGCACCCGCCCGCGGAAATGAACGAACAGCGCCGACGCAAGGAAGACGTACAGCACGACGAGCTTGGGGGCGAGGAGGTTGGCGATCACGGCGTGCGGCGGCGCCGTCGCACGGCGCGCCCGCATTGTACGCCCCGGTCCTACTTCTTCGGGGACTCGGTGGCGTTGAGCTGCGCGTAGACGAGCCGGCCGATCGCAAGGAGCTCGCCCTTGTCGAGCCGCCCCGAGAGCGCGTACGCGCACTGGTCGTCGATCCAGTAGTAGACGCCGATGCCATCCTCGACGGCGTAGCGGAACGCAGTCTCGTCCGTGCCCGGCGGCTGCTTGCGCGCCTGCAGCGTGAGCCGCTCCTTGGCGCCGTTCTCGTACATGAAGAGCGCCGTCGGCCGTTCGTTGCCGGCGACGAGCCGGCCGCCCACGAGCGAGTACCCGGCGCTGTTGAGATCGGGGACGTGCAACGGATAGTCGAGACGCTTCGAGAGCCAGGTGACGAGCCGCTTTTCCTCGGCCGCCCCTATTTCGACCGGCCGATTCGCGTCGGCTGCGTAGAGGGCGTGCGTGAACGCGGCCTGGCGCGCGAACGTGGTCGGCGTCCCCGCGATCTCGAGGTCGGCATCGCGAACGTACCAGCCGCCGACGAAGCCGACGCAAAGCGTCGCCACCGACGCGGCGAGCGCGAGCATCCGTCCGGTGCGGCGCGGCCGGCGCGGCATCCGCGCGGCGTCGATCAGCTGCTTCGGCATTGGCTCCGACAGGAGCGCGTCGAGGCCCTCGCGCAACCACGCGTTCTGCCGCTCGATCTCGCGCGCCCTGGCCGCGAGCGCGGCGTCGTCGGCGAGGGCGCGCTCGACGGCCGCGCGCCGTTCCGGCGGCAGCTGGCCGTCGGCGTAGGCGTGAATCTCGTCGTCGCTGATCGGGATCGTCATGCGTCGCCTTGGCCGCTCATCGAACGATCTTCAGGGGTGTTGCGGATTCGTTTTCCGCGCCGAGCGAGCGGCGCAGCTTCGCCCGCGCACGCGAAAGACGCGACATCACCGTTCCGATCGGAATCGACAGGATTTCGGCAATCTCCTCGTAGCGCAACTCCTCCACCGCCGCGAGCACGAGGACCTCCCGCTGCTCGTCGGGCAGCCGCGCCAGTTCGCGCAGCACTTCCTGCAACTCGACGCGCGCCTGCTGCGGAGCCCGCACCGGGATCTGCCACGCCGGGCCGGCTTCGCCGTCGCCATCGAGCGAGACGTTCTGCGCGTCGCGCATTGCGACCGCACGCTGGTTGACGAATACGTTGTGCATGATCGTGAAAAGCCACGCGCGCAAATCCGTGCCCGCCGTCCACAGTCGCCGTTTCTCCCACCCCCGCGCAAGCGTCTCCTGCACGAGATCGTCCGCGCGCGCCGCATCGCCCGTCAGCACGCGCGCGTAGCGGCGCAGGCGCGGAATCGCGGCAACGAGATCGGGATGCGGCAGGGGAGCGTCGGCGCTCATCGCGAACGAACCCGCCACGCGGGTTCTGGCAGCCGGCGCGAAGGCGCCTTTCGCTGCGTCCAGCATGTTACGCCGAAGCGCCCCGGGTCCCCGCGGCTCCCTCACCCATCGCGCGAGCGCCGCTTCCCGGATCCTGCCCGCGCGGCCTGGTCGCCCTCGGAAGCGCGCGGGCCCGCGGCGGATGGAATCGAGTCACGGCACCCGCGCAAACAACCGCACGGCGCGCGCTATTCCATCGACTGTCGGGAAACGGCTACACCAGGAAGAGCGTCGCGAGGCCGAGGAAGATGAAGAAGCCGCCCGAGTCGGTGACCGCGGTGATCATCACCGACGAGCCCAGCGCGGGATCGCGTCCGAGCTTCATCATCGTCATCGGGATCGCCACGCCGGCGAGCGCGGCGAGGAGCAGGTTGAGCGTCATCGCAAGCACCATCACGATGCCGAGCGACAGTTGCCGGTACAGCAGGATCGAGACGATTCCCATGACGCCGCCCCAGACGAGCCCGTTCAGGAGCGACACCGCGAGTTCCTTGCGAATGAGTTGCCGCGATTCGCCGCGAGTCACCTGTCCGAGGGCCAGCGCGCGCACGATCATCGTGATCGTCTGGTTTCCCGAATTGCCACCGATCCCGGCGACGATCGGCATGAGCGCCGCGAGCGCGACGAGGCGCTGGATCGATCCCTCGAAGATGCCGATGACGCGCGAGGCGACGAACGCCGTGACCAGATTCACGGCGAGCCACGCCCAGCGGTTGCGAAACGACTTCCACACCGACGCGAAGACGTCCTCCTCGCCGTGAAGCCCAGCGGCGGCGAGCATCTCCTCCTCGCTGCGCTCGCGCACGAAGTCGAGCACTTCGTCGACGGTGACGCGGCCGACCAGCTTGCCGCTCGCGTCGACGACCGGCGCCGACACGAGATCGTAGCGCTCGAACGCGCCTGCGGCGCTGCGCATCGGCTCGTGCTGCAACAGGCGAACCGGCGGTGGCTCCATCACGTCGGCCACGAGGGCTTCGGGCTCGCTCACGATCAGCCGCTCGAGTGGCAGCACTCCCTGCAAATGCTCGTTGCGGTCGACGACGAAGATCTGATCGGTCTGCGACGGCAGCTCGTCGAAGCGGCGCAAATAGCGCAGCACGACTTCGAGGGTGACGTCGGAGCGCACCTGGACGTCCTCGAAGTTCATCCACGCGCCGACGACATCCTCGTCGAACGACATGGCCGCGCGCAGCTGCTCGCGCTCCTCGACCGACAAGCGCCGGACGATGCTGTCGATCACGCGCTGCGGCAGGTCGGGCGCGAGTTCGGCGATCTCGTCGGCGGGGAGCGCCTCGGCCGCGGCGACGAGCTCCTCGGCGTTCATCGACGAAATCAGCGTCTCGCGAACCGCGTCGGACGCCTCGACGAGGATCTCGCCGTCGCGATCGGCCTTGACGAGATCCCAGATGTACAACCGCTCGTCGAGCGGAAGCGCCTCGAGCAGGCGCGCGATGTCGGCCGGATGCAGCCGGGCGAGCATCCCCTCGAGATCGGTCCGGTTCTTCCGGGCGACGGCGCTCTCTTCGGCGATCGGGCCCGCGCCCGGCGGCGCCGCGTAGCCCTGCTGCTCGCGGATCAGGCCCTCGACGAGCCGGTGCTTGCGCAGCAGCGCCGTGACGTCGGCGAGCACATCGTCGGACATGCCGCGATGTTAGCCCGGATGTCCACGCGATTCGGGTGAGACGTTGCGGCCGAACGAGGCCGCCGCGACCGCAATGGCCACCAAGCTGTGCCGCTACGGGAAGTCGGCGGCGGGCATCCGCGCGAGGATGATGCCGATCTTGCGGTTGAGCCCGGGCGCGCCCTGATGGTGCTCGTAGAAGCGCGGGTTCGGCGCCATCGCCGCGAGACGCGCCGCCTGCTGCGACGACAGGCGAGAAGCCGAGACGTCGAAGTAATGAAGCGCGGCGGCCTCGGCGCCGAATACGCCGCTTCCCCATTCGACGACGTTGAGATAGAGCTCGAAGATGCGGCGCTTGTCGAGCATCGCCTCCAGCAGCACGGTGATGATCGCCTCTTCACCCTTGCGAACCCACGACCGCGACCCGGACAGGAACAGGTTCTTCGCGAGCTGCTGCGTGATCGTCGATCCGCCCGCGACGATGCGACCGCGCTTCTCGTTCTTCTCGAGCGCGACGGTGATGCCGTCCCAGTCGAAGCCCTCGTGCTCGACGAATTTCGCATCCTCGGCGGCGATCATCGCGCGCTTGAGCGACGTCGCGATCCGGTCATACGGAACGAAGCGATAGCGCAGGCGCGCACCCGGATTCTTGTCGTGCAGCACCTGCATCCGTTCCGACATGAAGGCCGTCTCGCGGGGCGGATGGTCGCGCCACCACCAGATCATCGCGGCGAAATAGGCGTGCAACACGACGATCGCGAGGACGCAGAAGGCCGCCGCGAACGCGAGAACGCGCGCCGGCGTCCACTTTCGCTTCACCGACTCATTCGCTCGAGAACTCGTTGCCCGGCGCGAACGTCCAGGTGCGCGTGATGGAGAGGATGTCGGTGTCGCGGCGGATGTCGTCGGGGAACGGCGCGTAGGGCCCGGCCATTTCCACGATCTTGACCGCTGCCGCGTCGAGGATCCGGTAATTGGACTTGCGGTTGACCTCGACCTTCTCGACGCTGCCGTCCGCGCGGATGAACACCGTCAGGATCAGGCTGCCGTAAAGCTTCTTCTGCCGCGCGGCGGTGGGGTAGTTCGTGTTGCCGATCTGCTCCACCTTCATCCGCCAGTCCTCGACGTAGCGCGCGAAGCGATATTCGCGCGCCTGCGCGCCGATGTGCTTGCGCCGCGGAATCTTCTGATAGGCGTCCAGGTCGCGTGCGATCTTCGCCTCGAGGCGTACGGCCTCGAGCGTTTTCTGCATCACGTCGTTCGCGGTCGGCGACTCGGTCGGCTGCGGATCGGTGAGCGGCTTCGGCTCGGGTGTGACGATCGCCGTCGGCGAGCGCAGCTGCGTCATCATCTCGCGCGTCGAGTTTTCCGGGACCTCCTGGCGCGACGCGGCGGCCGCGACGTTGCGCTGCGGGGTCTCGTGCAGCGCCGGCAACGGAGTCTTGGCGCTTCGGTTCTGCTCGGTGTTGCCGCCGCCGTCGAGATTCGCCTGCGCGAGAAGCGTCGCCTTCGCGGGCTTCGAGACCGACTTAGCGTTCACCAGCGCGACCTCGAGCGGCGGGCTCGAATCGCGGTCGCGTGCGGAGCCGAACGTGAAGTGCAGCGACAGCGCGATCGCGTGCAGCGCGATCGAGATCGCCACCGCGATGCCGATCGTCGAGGTCCGCCGCGGCGCAATCAACGCTTCGAGCGGAATGCGGGCCGGCGGCAGCGCGCCGGCGACGGCGAGCTTCGCCGTGCGCACGGATGCGGCGCGCGGCCGCGGCGGGGCGGAGGCTGCGTTCGACGGCTTCGGCGCTTCGACGCGGCTTGGCAAGGCGCGTTCGCGTAGGTGGAGAAATTCGCCCGCCCGATTGTAGCGCGGCTATGCCAGCGTCATGACGATTCCTGCGGGCCGCCGATCGGGCACGAAGCCCCGAGTGGCGGCGATCCAACGCTTTTGCCGGTTGGTGAGGGCGCCGAAGCGGCGGCCGCGGGCTCGGCAAGCCCCGCGAAGCGGCATTCGAGGGTGCACTCGAAGAGGTCCACGGCGCCGATGCCCACCCGCACTGGCGTGCCCGCCGCCTGCGCGGGCATGTCCGCGAGGCGCACGACGAGCGGCAGCCGGTCGAAGCGCACGAGCGTGTCGCGTATCACGCGTGCTTCGCACTGCGAGACCCGCTCCTGCAAGAGCCAGCGCAGGCACCAGTAGTGCTCCATCCGATCCTGCATCTCGGCGTACAGCGAATACGTCGCCTCGAAGTCGGCGAGCGCGGCGAAGAGCTCGGGATCGTTGTCGGCGTACGGTGCGCGTCCTTCGCCGACGACCGCGAGCAGCTGTTGCTGGTTGACGAGGTCGCTGTAGCGGCGAAGCGGCGAGCTCGCCCAGAGGTAATGGCCGACGCCGAGCCCCTGGTGCTCGCCGGGACGCGTGCTCATCTTGACCTTGCCTCCCGATTGGACGCGATAAAGCCCCGGGATGCGCGCGAGCGCGAGCAGGCGGCCGAAGCTGTGATTGACGTGGATCATGAGTTCGGCGACCAGTTTGTCGAGCGGGCTGCCGCGCGGTCGCGAAGTGATCGTCACGCGTCCCGGCTCGCCGGCGCCTTCGTTGTCCCAGTCGACGTCGAAGTTGTAGTCGATCCGCGCGGCATCGGCCTTCCCCCGCTTGTCGGCGAGATGCAGCGCGAGGCGCCACAGCGAGCGGAGTCCCGGCGTCCATGGCGGCTCGTCGCCGGACGCGGGCCCGGCGAACGATTCGGTCACTGTGTCGTGGCGCAGGTTCGCGGCGATCGGCACGCGCTCGAGCGCGGTGCGCTGGCGAAGCGGCGCGCCTTCGGCATCGGTCTCGACGTACAGCGACAGCGCCGCAGGCGTTCGACCCTCGGCCAGCGTGAACGCCTCGACGACGGCGTCGGGCAGCATCGTGACCTTGCGCCCCGGCATGTAGACGGTCGACAGGCGGGTGCGGGCGATCGCGTCGAGCGCCGTGCCGCGCGCGATGGCGATCGCCGGGCACGCGATGTGGATGCCGATCTCGTGCCGCCCGTCACCGAGATCGCGCACCGAGAACGCGTCGTCGATCTCGGTCGTCGACGCGTCGTCGATCGAGAACGCGCGTACCGGCGCGAGCGGCAGATCCGGCAACGGCGGCAACGCCTGCCACGGCGGAAAATCGGTGCCGTGCGGAAAGGCGTCGACGACGAAGCGGCGAAAGTGATATTCGTGCGAGGACGCGATTGCGCCGCACGCACGAAGCACGTGCACCGCGCTCGTTCGCATACGTTCGCACGCCGCCGCCAGCGCCTTCCACTCGGGCGCATTCTTGTCGGGCCCGTAGAGCAGCATGTCGAGCTTCGCCGCGAGCGGCGGCGGCAATCGATGCGCGGCAAGCTCGTCGACCCATTGGGCAATCTCGCGTGCCTCGCGCTCCTTGCGCTCGACCGATGCAAGCGCCGCCTTGAGCGCCTCGGGAGGCGCCCTGCGGAAGCGGCCGCGCCCCTTGCGATAGAAGTACATCGGCGCGCGCGCCAGTGCGAGCGCGACGGCCGCCGACTGCGCCGGCGCGGGTTTCGCGCCGTAATACTCGCGCGCGAGCTCCTCGAATCCGAACTCGTCGTCCGGCACCACTTCCCAGAGAAAATGCGGGTCGAGCTCGGCAACGAGCTCGTGCGCGCGGGCGAGCGTCTCGGACGGCGAGGGCTCGGCGAAGCGCAGCAGCACGTGCGCCGACTTGATCTTGTGCCGCTTGCCGGAAACGGCTTCGACCGAGAGGGACGCGTCGTGATCGGCGAGCAGCGTGCCGGCCTTGAGCTGGCCGTCCTCCTCGAACAGGACGTTCATGCGAATCGGATGGCGCGCGGCCGGCGGGCGATCCGCGAAAGCGGCGCGGCGTTGACGGGGGGTGGAATTATACGAGGTAGCATTCGGAATCGACGGCGCGGGCGGGAGAGCACATGGAATATCGGCGGCTTGGCGAAAGCGGGCTCGAAGTGTCCATCGTCTGCCTCGGCACGATGATGTTCGGCGATCGCACGAATGCGCGCGAGGCAGGCGACATCGTCGCAGCCGCGCACGATGCCGGCGTCAATTTCATCGATACGGCCGACGTGTATTCGAACGGCGAATCCGAAACGATGACCGGCGCGGCGATCGCCGCGAAGCGTCACCGCTTCATCGTCGCGACGAAGGTCGGCAACGTGATGGGCGGCGACGCGAACCGCAAGCCGTTCAGCGGAGGTGCCTCGCGACGCTGGATCCTCGCCGAGTGCGATGCGAGCCTCGCGCGGCTTCGCACGGACTTCATCGACATCTATTACCTGCACATCGACGACGCACAGACGCCGCTCGAGGAGACGGTCGGCGCGATGGGCACGCTGATCGAAGCGGGCAAGATCCGCTATTTCGGCATCTCCAACTTTCGAGGCTGGCGCATCGCCGAGCTCGTCCGCGTCTGCGAGCGACAGAACGTCCCGCCGCCGGTCGTCTGTCAGCCGTACTACAACCTGTTGAACCGGATGCCGGAAGTCGAGGTGCTTCCCGCCTGCGACCACTACGGCATCGGCGTCGCCTCGTATTCGCCGATCGCGCGCGGCGTGCTGACCGGCAAGTATTCCGGCGGTGCCGTTCCCGGCGATTCGCGCGCCGCGCGCAACGACCGGCGCATCATGCAGACCGAGTTCCGGGCCGAGTCGTTCGCGATCGCCGACGCGCTCAACGCGCATGCGACGAAAACGAACCGCTCGCCGGTGCAGTTCGCGCTCGCCTGGTTGTGGGCGAACCGCATCGTTTCGTCGGTGATCGCGGGACCGCGCACGCTCGCGCAGTGGCAGGATTACGTCGCGGCGATCGGCACGCCGTGGACCGCCGAGGACGAGGCGCTCGTCGACTCGCTGGTCCATCCCGGGCATCCGTCGACGCCCGGCTACAGCGACCCGCAGTATCCGATCTACGGACGCAGGCTCGCCTGACCTATTTGGCCGGTGCGCTCTCGAGCGCCTTGATCACGTCGTCGGTGATGTTGACCGCCGGTCCGACGAACGCGGCATCCTGCAGGATCAGGTCGAAGTGGTTGTCCTTCGCGTACTTGGTGAGCACCTGGTCGAGTCGCGCCTTGAGCTTGTCCAGCTCGTCGAACTGACGCGCGCGCAGATCCTCGGCGAACTGCTGGCGCAGCCGCTGCATCTCGCGCGTGCGCGCCTCGACGTCGCGGTCGCGGCGCGTGGCTTCCTCCGCTGACAGCGTCGGGCGGTCGTTGGCGAGCGCCGCCGCGGCGGCCTGCACCTCCTGCTCCCTGCGCGTCAAATCCGCGTCGCGCGCCTTGAATTCCTGTTCGATCCGCGCCTGTGCCGCCTGCGCGGCCTTCGATTGCCGCAGGATCTGCTCGACGTTCATCACGCCGATTTTGTAGGTCTCGGCGTACGCGGGGAACGCGGCGAGCGCGCCGGCTGCCATCGCGAGCGCAACCATCCGCGCGCGCTCGGCGACGTTGCGACGCTTCGGCATGGCGCTTCGAGCGCAGGCGGCCGATGGCGGTTCCGACGATTCGCACCGGCGCTTCATGGATTGGCGATTCCATGCGGCACGTGACCGGCCGCTACGTGCTGCGCCGCCGACTCGACGTGCCGCGTCTGGTCGTCGAAATAGATGTCGGCGCCGAATGCGCGCAGGAACTGTCCCTTGTCCAGGCCGCCGAGGAAGAGGGCTTCGTCGATGCGGATGTTCCATGCGCGAAGCGTCCGGATCACGCGCTCGTGCGCGGGAGCGCTCCGTGCCGTGACGAGCGCCGTGCGGATCGGGCTGCCCGCTTCCGGGAAGTCCGACTGGACACGATGCAGCGCGGCGAGGAACTCCTTGAACGGCCCGCCGGGCAGCGGCGTCGCGGCGGACGCGCGCTCGCTCCGCGCGAACGCGGCAAGGCCATTCGCCTGGTAGATCCGTTCGGCCTCGTCGGAAAAGAGCACCGCGTCGCCGTCGAAGGCGATCCGCAGCTGATCGGTTTCGTTGCGAAAGACCGTCGGAAAGATCGTCGCCGCCGCATAGCCGTCCTCGAGCGCGCGCCGCACGTCGTCGGTGTCGGCGGACAGGAACAGGTGCGCGCCGAACGCCGGCACGTAGCGCGACGTCGCCTCGCCGCTCGTGAACGCGGCGCGTGTGATGTCGAGCCCGTAATGCTTGATCGCGTTGAACACGCGCAGGCCGGTGTCGGCGCTGTTGCGCGAGAGCAGGATCACCTCGACGTACTGCTTGTCGGGACGGTTGAGGCGAAGCAGCTTCGTCACGAGCGCGAACGCGGGACCGGGTGCGAGCAGCTCGTCCTCGTGCTCGATCTGGTAGCGCTGATAGCTGTCGACGCCGAGCTCCGTATAGATGCGGTGGCTTTCGGACAGGTCGAAGAGTGCGCGCGAGCTGATCGCAACGACGAGCTTGCCGGCGAGCGTGGGCGCAGTCATGGAGCGCAATGGTAGAGCCGATCGGCGTGCGGTGCGAGCCGGGTGCCTTGGCACTTGCGTCGCGCGAACTACCGCGGCGCGCAGAAGACGGGTCCTTCGAGCACCCAGCCGTCGGCCTGCATCGGCGCGACGAGCGCCGGATCGACGACGTAGCGATGCCGCGTCTGCGTGACCGTCGCGCCGGGCCTCCACAGCCTGCGAACGACGACGTCGCCACCGGCACAGCTGCCGTCGACGGGCAGCCGCGCGCGAAACGTCGCGCCCTCCTCGATCCAGTGAGGATCCTCGCGCACGGCCGCGCATTCGTTCGCGTAGGCGGTGTAGAAGTGCGAGTTCGGGCCGATGCCCGGCGTGCCGAAGAAGCGGCAGACCGCCGCCGCTTGCGGATTGGCCGCGTCCATCGGATACGCGTTGAACGAGGCGCCGGTCCGCGACCAATCGGGGCCGAGGCCGCCTGCGTCGAGCAGGGACTGCTCGCCTGGATCGGCGGTCAGAAAATATTGGCCGTCGGCCGCGTTGTGGTATTCGACGACCGGAACCGTTGCGAAAGCGCCGACGCCCTGCCCGGTGAGCGTGAAGAACGCGAGCGTCGCCAGTTGCGGCGCATCGATGACGAGCGTCGCCTGTCGCGGTCCGTTTGCCTGCGGATGGAAGTACAGCAGCAGCGTGCAGCTTCCGCCCGGCGCGATGGCGAGGCCCACGCCACAGGCGCCGACGCCACTGCCGGCCTCCCCGCGGAAGTCGTAGGGATCGAGTCCATTCAGGACGAGCGCGCTCGGGACGATCGGCGCGAAGCCGGCGTTGCGCAGCGTGACGACGAGCGCCGCCGTTTCGTCGCCGACCGGCTCGGCGCCGAAATCGGCGAGCGACGGCGAGAAGGCGAGCGTCGCCGTTCCCGCTTGCGCGTCGATGGCGCGGCCATAGAACGTCACCAGCTGGTCGGGCGTCGACGTCGTGTTGTGGAACCACAGCGCGCCGGACGCCTGCCCCGGCAGCGTCGGTTCGAACCAGACCGTCGCCTCGCAGGCGTCGCCCGGTTCCAGCGTCATCCCGGTCGAGCACGTCGTCTGCGTCCGATACGCCGCGCTCGTTGCGCTGTGGCGGCTCACGTCGGTGAATGCGAACGGGGCGTCACCGCAGTTCGACACGCTTACCGTGGCCACCGTGCTGCTGCCGACCGGCTGCTGCCCGAACATCAGCGTGTCGGCGCTCATGCAGATCCGCGACGCGGCGAAGGTCGGCGAGGATAGCGAGATGACGGCGACGAGGCGAGCGAAGGCGCGAAGCGGGGACATGGGCGAGGCATCGACGCGCGCGATCGTCGCGCGCGTCGGGAGGCGCGGATTATTGCAGAACGGCGCGTGCGCTTCAGGCGGCGCGCTTGAGATCGCGCTCGAGCTCCCCGAACACCGCGCGGATCTCGCGCACCGCCCATTCGAGGTCCTCGCGCGGGATGTTGAGCGGCGGCGCGATGCGCACCACGGTGCCGTGCGTGTCCTTCGACAGGATGCCGCGCGCGAGCAGCCGATCGACGACCGGGCGCGCCGTCGTGTACCGCGGATCGACCTCGATGCCGATGAACAAACCCTGTCCGCGAACGTCCGAGACGATCCGGCCGCGCAAATTCTGGAGCTCCGCCAGGAGCCACGTGCCGAGCTCGGCCGAGCGCTCGATCAGCTTTTCCTCGAACAGCACGTCGAGCGCCGCCATCGCGACCGCCGCGGCGAGCGGATTGCCGCCGAAGGTGCTGCCGTGGTCGCCGGGATGGAAGACCTGCATCACGTCGTTCGTGGCGACGAACGCCGACACCGGCAAAAGACCGCCGCCGAGCGCCTTGCCGAGGATCACGCCGTCCGGTTGCACGCCGTCGTGCTCACTCGCGAGGAAGCGGCCCGTCCGGCCGAGCCCGGTCTGGATCTCGTCGCAGATCAACAGCACGCGGTTCTCGCGGCAGATCTCGCGGCAACGCGCGAGATAGCCTGCCGGCGGCACGATGATGCCACCCTCGCCCTGGATCGGCTCGACGAGGAAGGCAGCGGTCCGCGGCGTGATCGCCTTCGCGAGCGCGTCGGCGTCGCCGAATGGAACGGTCGAAAGGCCCGGCGGAAACGGGCCGAACCCATCGCGGTACTGCGGCTCCGTCGACAATCCGACGACGGCGATCGTGCGGCCGTGGAAGTTGCCCGCGCAGCCGATGATCTCCGCGCGGCCCTCGGCAATGCCCTTGACCTTGTAGCCCCACTTGCGCGCCGCCTTGATCGCCGTCTCGACGGCCTCGGCGCCGCCGTTCGCGGGCAGCGCGCGATCGAGGCCGGTCAGTCGCGCGAGGCGTTCGAGGAGTGCCGGCAGTTCGTCGTTGTGATAGGCGCGCGACGTGACGCCGAGCCGATGCGCCTGCGCCACGAGCGCCGCCACGATCCGCGGATGCGCGTGGCCGAAGCTCACCGCCGAATAGGCGGACATGAGGTCGAGGTAGTAGTGACCGTCGAGATCGGCGACCCAGCTGCCCTCGCCGCGCGCCAGCACGACGGGCAGCGGGTCGTAGTTGCGCGCGCCGAACGTCTTCTCGCGGGCGATGAGGTCGAGGGCTGGCTCGGACAGGGGCTGCGAAACAGGGTCGCGCCCGATCGTGTGGGCGCTGCGGCCGCTGGCGGGCTGCCAGCCGGCTTGCGACGGACGGGCGCCGTCGTTTTTGCGGGTTGCCATCGCAACCTCCTCTTCCAGGGACCGACCGCACAACGGCCGATCAGGCGAGGTTCGTGCGCGGCCAGCGGTTACGGCAGCGGCTTTTGGCCGCGGCGTAGGGGACGTCAAGCATAACGCGCGCCGGCGACTTGGGCTAGCTGCATCGCACAAACCCCGGTTCGCCGCCGACGCCGCAAAAGCGGAGGATCACGTCGATTTGGCGGTCGAAACCCGCGAAACCGTGATCGCCGCCTCCCTCGACCGACTGCCACGCGGCGGCGTAAAACCCCACGGCCTCGCGATAGTCGAGAACCTCGTCTCCGGACTGGACCAGAAGCAGGTAGCGGTCGGGCCGCGTGATCGACGCGATGCGGAGCGCCCGCAGTTCGTCGAAGTGGCGGTCCGTCACCTCGAACCGGGCGCCGGTGTGGAGATTGGTCTGCGCGCCGCGGTACGGCGCAAGGTCGTCGAACGGACGAACCGCCGGATTGATGACGACGGCCCGCGCGCCTGACCTCTCGGCGGCGTACGTCGCATAGTACCCGCCCAGCGAGCTACCGACGAAAGTGAGCGCTTCCTCGCGGGTGTCGCGCGCAAGTGCGAGGATAGACGCCATCGCCTTTGCCGGCCCGTCGTCGAGCGCCGGAACGTGCAGTTGCGGTCGGCCGGCGAGCGGCAGATCGTCGATTGCAGCACGCAGCCGCCGGGCCTTCACGCTGGCCGGGGACGAGCGGAAGCCGTGCAGGTAGACGATCGTGGTCAACGGCAGGAAGCGTGCTCGCCCCGGTTCCCTCACGCTGCCACGCGCGCTGCGAGGGCCTCCAGCAGGCGCGCGTGGACGCCGCCGAAGCCGCCGTTGCTCATGACGAGCACCCGGTCGCCGCTTCGCGCGTCGCGCGCGACGGCGGCCACGAGCGCCTCGAGATCGTCGTGCACCTCGGCCCGCATCCCGAGGGGCGCGAGCGCCGACTTTGCGTCCCAGCCAAGGTTCGCCGCATAGCAGTAGACGCGCTCGGCGTGCGCCAGGCTAGCGGGGAGCGCCGCCTTCATCGTGCCGAGCTTCATCGTGTTGGAGCGCGGTTCGACCACTGCGAGGATGCGGGCACCGGGCTCGCGCATGCGCAACCCCTCGATCGTCGTCGCGATCGCCGTCGGATGATGGGCGAAGTCGTCGTAGACCGCGACGCCCGCCACTTCGCCGCGCAGTTCCATTCGGCGGCGGACGCCGCGAAACGCGCGCAACGCCGCCAGCGCCTGTGCCGGCAGCACGCCGGCCCGGCGAGCTGCGGCGATCGCCGCGAGCGCATTGAGGCGGTTGTGGCGCCCCGGTTGCGGGAGGTCGAGCGTGCCGACCGACTCGCCACGAAACGCGACGGCTCCCTCACCCCCAATCGTCCATTCCGGGGCAACCGGTGCCTGCGACGGCGCCTCGTCGAACCGTTCGATCTCGCTCCACGCACCGCGGGCGAGGACGCGCGCGAGCGCCTCGTCGGCGCCGTTCGCCACGATGCATCCGTCGCCCGGGAGAGTACGCACGAAGTGATGGAATTGCGTCTCGATCGCCGCGAGATCGGCGAAGATGTCGGCATGATCGAACTCGAGGTTGTTCAGGATCGCCGTCCGCGGCCGGTAGTGAACGAACTTGGATCGCTTGTCGAAGAAGGCCGTGTCGTACTCGTCGGCCTCGATCACGAAGAACGCGCTGTCCGTCAGGCGCGCGGAGAAGCCGAAGTCCACCGGCACGCCGCCGATCAGAAACGACGGTTCGAGCCCCGCGCGTTCCAGGATCTGGGCGAGCATCGACGACGTCGTCGTCTTGCCGTGCGTGCCGGCCACGGCGAGCACGAACCGGTCGCGCAGCACGTTCTCGTAGAGCCACTGCGGCCCCGAGACGTACGATCGATTGGCGTTCATCACCGCTTCCATCAGCGGATTGCCGCGCGAGACGACATTGCCGACGACGAACACATCGGCGGACTTCGCAACGCCGTCGAGCTGGCTCGCGTCGTAACCCTCGGTGAGCGCAATGCCGAGGGCGGCGAGCTGCGTCGACATCGGCGGGTAGACGTTCGCGTCGCAACCGGTGACCGTGTGGCCGCCGCGACGCGCGATCGCCGCGATGCCGCCCATGAACGTGCCGCAGATGCCGAGGATGTGCAGGTGCATTGGCCGCGGGAAGGCTGGCGGCGATCAGCCGCGAAAGATGAAGTAGACGGCGCCGAGCATGCAGAGGCCCGCCCACACGTAATCGAGCTTCAGCTGCGCGCCCATGAAGAACATCGCGAAGGGCACGAACACCGTGAGCGTGATCACCTCCTGCATGATCTTGAGCTGCGCGAGCGAAAGCGTCTCGTAGCCTATGCGGTTCGCCGGGACCTGCAGCAGATACTCGAAGAGCGCCACGCCCCACGAGATCAGCGCCGCGACCCACCACGCACGATGGTCGAGCAGCTTCAGGTGCCCGTACCAGGCGAAGGTCATGAACAGGTTAGAGCAGCACAGAAGCGCCGCGCAGATGGCGGCGGGATGAAGGACGAGCGACGCGGGATTCATGCGCAAGGGGCGGCCGGGACCGTTGAACACGCGATCGGGAAGAAGCCGCATTATCGCCCATGACATCGGCATGTTCCTTGCGGAAGACCCTTCGTCATCGGTGGGAGAGCCGAGGCCCTAGGCACGTACATGCCGGACGATCGCTCGACGCTGCGCGTCATCGCAAACGCGTTTCGCTGGCTGCTGCGGGCCGGCGTCGCACGGCGCCTCGCGATGCGGCTTCGCGTGCGCCGCCGCTCACGTTGGGGTTCGTCGATCGGCGTGCGGCTCGCGCTGCTCGTGCTCGCGCTCGGGCTGCCGTTCATCGTCTATGTCGGCGTCAGCACGGCACGCCAGGCGGCGGTCGCGAACGCGTTCGCGAAGCAGCGCGCGCTCGCCGTCGCGCGCGCGGTTGCCGGTCGCGTCGATGATCTTGTAGCCGACAATCTCGCGGCGCTTGCGCTGTTGCGCCATGGCGTCACGGCCGACGCCGCGGCGAGCGCCTCGAACGAGGCGTTCCTCGCGAGCATGCGCACCGATCTGCCTCGTCTCGTTCACAACGTCGGCGTGTGGACTCTCGACGGCCGGAGCGCCGGCGTGCTCAATCGCGCCGCGACGCCGCGCGCGCCGGTCGCCGGCCGCGCCTACTTTCGCGCGGCGGCCCAGGGATCGGCTGCGGTGATCGAAGGCCCGATCGCCGCGGAAGACGACGGCACTCCCGTCGTCGTGTTCGCCTCGGCGATCGTCGGGGCAGCGGGCGAGGTGGAAGGCGTCGTCACGCTCGAAACCGATCTTAGGCAGGTCGAAGGCCGCCTCGATCTCGATGGCGCGATACCGCGCGAAACCGTGATCGCCATCGTCAATGCGGAGGGCATCGTGCTGGCGAGAAGCGTCGATTCCGCGCGCTGGATCGGCAGGAGCGTGCTCGGCGTCGGCAGGGCGCGCGAGCACATGGCGCAACGCGAGGGCGTCGACGAGACGTCCGGCGGCGATGGCGTGGCGCGCATCGCCGGCTTCACCCAGACGCGGCGGACGCGCTGGCACGTTTTCGTCGGCATGCCGGCGGACGCGGTGCTCTCCGCGGCGCGGGTCAACGTGCTCGACACGGTCGCGTTCGGCGGACTGTCGCTGCTTCTGGGGGCGCTCGTCTCGGCATGGCTCGGCGCGCGGATCGCGCGGCCGCTGCGCCGGCTCGCGTACGATGCGACGCTGCTCGCCCGCGGCAACCTGTCGCACCGCACGGAGGTCGCCGGCGACGATGAGACCGGCGTCCTCGCGAGCACGCTCAACCGGCTCGCGCAAACGGTCGAGGAGCGCACGCGCGCGCTGCAGGAGAAGACCGCGGCGCTCGAGGACAAGACGGCGGCGCTCGAGCGCAGCAGCGCGGATCTCGTCGAATCGGAAAGACGGATGCGGATGATTGCCGACAACCTGCCGCCGCTGATCGCGTACCTGTCCGCGGACGAGCGCTACCGGTTCGTCAATGCCCGCTGCGAGCAGATATTCGGCCTTTCGCCCTCGCAGATGATCGGCCGCACCGTGCAGGAACTGATTTCCCCCGAGGGCTACGCGCAGTCGAAGCCGCACCTCGACCGCGTGCGGGCCGGCTCGCGCGCGCGATTCCAGCGCGTCGTCGTCCGCAACGGCCGTACGTGCCACGAACTGGTCGAGCTCATTCCCGATCGGGACGATGCCGGCAGCGTCCAGGGATTCTATGCGCTCGTGCAGGACATCAGCGATCTCCGCGAAGCGCAGGAGAAGGCGGAGCAAAGCGAGCAGCGCCTGCGCAGCATCACGGACAGCATTCCGTCGATGGTCGGTTACATCGATCGCGAGCGCCGATACCGATTCAACAACCGCTACTACGAGACGTGGCTTTCGCGGCCGCTCGCGGAGATCACCGGCCGCCGCGTCGACGACGTGCTCGGTCCCGCCGCCTACGCGAACGTGGCGCCGAACCTCGATCGCGCGTTTCGCGGCGAGCGCGTCGACTTCGACGTCGAGGTGCCAGGACCGGCCGGCTCGCGCTTCGTGCGCGGCAGCTACATCCCGCATCTCGACGACGGGGGACAGGTGATCGGCGTCTACACGTCGTCGACCGACATCACGCCGCTCAAGGTGGTCGAGCGGCAGCTCGAGCGGCTCGCGCAGAAGGATACGCTGACCGGCCTTGCGAACCGGCACGCGTTCAACGACGGCATCGTGGCCGCGCTGCGCCGCTCGCAGCGAAGCGGCACCCAGGTGGCGCTGCTCTTCCTCGACGTCGACGCCTTCAAGAGGATCAACGACACGCTCGGACACGCGGCCGGCGACGAAGTGTTGCGGGAATTCGCGCGGCGCCTCTCGTCATCGGTGCGCGCGACGGACCTCGTGGCGCGGCTCGCCGGCGACGAGTTCGTGATCGTCCTCGAAGGCATCCATTCGCGCGACGAGTGCCGCTTCGTCGCGCGCAAGATCATCGCCGCGATGCGCGCGCCGTTCCCGGCCGGCGACGTGACGGTCAAGGTGACGACGAGCATCGGCATTGCGCTCGGCCACGGCGGCGGCACGACGGCCGAGGCGCTCCTGAAGCGCGCCGACAGCGCGCTGTATGCGGCGAAGGGCCAGGGCCGCGACAGGTTCGAGATCGCCATCTAGTGCGGGTCGGGTAAGCGTGTCGTCGAGGCGGGAACAGTAAACTGCGGATGTTCCGGGCCCCTTTCGATGCCCGACTTCGGATCCCCGATGCCTGTCGAGTCACACCCGGTACCCGAAGCCCGCCCGGCCGTCCGCGCCCTCGAAGGCTCCCGGATCCGGGAGATCGCGAACGCCGGCATCGGCGATCCGGACGTGCTCGCGTTCTGGTTCGGCGAACCCGACCAGGTGACGCCGGCGTTCATCCGCGATGCGGCGACGGCCTCGCTCGCGCGCGGCGAGACGTTCTATTCGCAGAACTTCGGCATCCCGGAATTGCGCGAGGCGATCGCCGGCTACGTCGGCGCGTTGCACCGGCCGACGATGCAACGCGAGATCGCCGTCACCGCATCGGGCATGTCGGCGCTGATGCTCGCTGTCGAAGCGCTGGTCGCGCCCGGCGACCGCGTCGTCGTCGTCACACCGCTGTGGCCCAACCTGGTCGAGATCCCGAAGATCCTGTCCGCGGAGGTCCTGCGCGTCCCGCTTGCGTTCGGCGCGCACGGCTGGTCGCTCGACCTCGATCGCCTGCTCGACGCGCTGACGCCCGGCACGCGCGCGCTGATGCTCAACTCGCCCAACAATCCGACCGGGTGGACGATCGACCGCGCGGCACAGCAGGCACTGCTCGAGCATTGCGCGCGCCACGGGATCTGGATCGTCGCCGACGACGTCTACGAGCGCCTCTGCTACGTCGACGACTTCTCTTGCGCGCCCTCGTTCCTCGACATCGCCGACAACGACGCCCGCGTCGTCAGCACCAACAGCTTCTCGAAGGCGTGGTCGATGACGGGATGGCGACTTGGCTGGATCGTCGCGCCGCCGGCGCTGATGCCGGATCTCGGCAAGCTGATCGAGTACAACACGTCGTGCTCGCCGGTGTTCGTTCAGCGCGCCGGCGTCGTCGCGCTGCGCGACGGGGAGCCCACCGTCGATGCCACCCGCGAGCGGCTGCGTCGCGCCCGCGACCGCCTCGTCGACGGCTTGCGTGCGCTTCCAGGCGTCGACGTCGAACCGCCTGCCGGCGCCATGTACGCGTTCTTCCGCGTCGACGGCATCGGGAACAGCATGGCGTTCTGCCGCCGGCTCGTCACCGAGGCGAAGCTGGGCCTCGCCCCCGGCCGCGCGTTCGGGCCCGAAGGCGAGGGTTTCCTGCGCTGGTGCTTCGCGGCGAGCGACGCGCGGCTCGACGAGGGCGTCGCGCGGTTTTCGCACTTCCTCGCGTCGAAAATCGGTTTCCGACGCGCGGAAACGCGTTCCTGAGGTCGCTTCGTGTCGGCGACCACGATGAACCGGCGCTTGGCCATCGCGATCTGCAGCTGCGCGCTCGCTTGCGGCGTGCAGGCGGCCGACATGCGCAAGACGCTGCATGTCGCCTTTCCCGTGGCCGAGGGTGGATTCGACCCGCAGGCGATCAACGACACCTATTCCGACGCGCTCTGCACGGCGATCTTCGATCCGCTCTATCGCTACGACTATTTCGCACGGCCGGTCGCGCTCGAGCCGAACACCGCCGACGGCCTGCCCGAGATCACCGACGGCGGCCGCACGTACACGATCAAGGTCCGGCGTGGCATCTACTTCGCAGCCGATGCCGCGTTCGACGGCAAGCGACGCGAGCTCACGGCCGAGGACTACGTCTACAGCATCAAGCGCGTGCTCGACCCGAAGGTGCGCTCGTACTGGCTATACCTGTTCGAGGGCAGCCTGGTCGGTCTCGACGAGCCGCTCGCGCGGGCGCGCAAGAGCGGCCGTTTCGATTACGACGAGCCGATCGAGGGCCTGCAGGCGCTCGACCGCTACACGCTGCGGCTCCGCTTCCGCGAGCCCGACTACGGCTTCAAGTGGTGGCTCACGACGTCGAGCTTCGCCGCCGTCGCACGCGAGGTCGTCGAGCGCTACCAGGACGCGTCACATCGGGTGATGGAACATCCGGTGGGCACCGGTCCCTATCGCCTCAAGTCGTGGACGCGCGGCCAGCGAATCCAGCTCGACGCCAATCCGGATTTCCGCGACGAGCGCTATCCGGCGCCCGCTACGGCGGACGCGAACGACGCGGCGATCGCGAAGGGACTTGCCGGACGAAGTCTGCCGCTCGTCGGCAACGTCGACGTCGCCGTCGTCGAGGAGGCGCAGCCGCGGATGCTGTCGTTCGATCGCGGCCAGCTCGACTACGTGAGCGTGCCCGCGTCGCTGTCGGCGACGGTTCTCGACGGCGACCGGCTCCGACCCGCGCTCGCGAAGCGCGGCGTCGTGCTGCACCGGTCACCGGAACCGTCGTTGGGATTCTTCTTCTTCAACATGGACGATCCCGTCGTCGGGGGTTACGAGCCCGCGAAGCTCGCGCTGCGCCGCGCGATCGCGATGGGCTACGACCGGCCGGCCGATATCCGGGAGCTCTCAAACGGCCAGGCGATGCCAGCCGATCAGCCGGTTCCGCCGGGCCTCTTCGGGCACGACCCGTCGATCGGCATCGCGCTCGCACACGACGCCGCGGCCGCACGGGCGCTGCTCGAGCGCTTCGGCTATCGGGACCGCGACGGCGACGGCTATCGCGAAACGCCGGACGGCAGGACGCTTACGATCGTCAAGGGCTCGACGACCGATGCTGCCGCACGCGCGAGCGACGAGCTCTGGAAGCGCAGCATGGACGCGATCGGCATCCGGATCACCTTCTTGAAGAACAAGTGGCCCGAGCTCAACAAGATGACCGAGGCGGGCCAGATGATGATGTGGGGCCTGGGCTGGATCAGCGGCGTTCCCGACGGCGCCGCCTTCTACAGCTACCTCGTGAGCCGTAACATCGGCACGTCGAACGACGCGCGCCTGCGCCTGCCCGAATACGATCGCCTCTACGACCGCGCGCGGGTCCTGCCCGATGGCGCCGAGCGCAACGCGATCTTTCGCAAGATGAACGAACTGATCGCGGCCTACGCCCCGTGGATCGTCGCCGACTACCCGTATCGCAACGATCTCGCGCAGCCGTGGCTCCGCGGATTTAAGCCGAATCCGTTCCAGCGCGCACAGTGGGCCTACTACGACGTCGACGCGCACTGACGCGCCCGCGTCCGGCGCCTGTCGGCAAATGGCGGACGCGCGTGCGCGACGGGCGCCGATAGCGGCGTGCGCGGGCACGTCGCTACGCTTCTCGAACGATGCGGACGCGAATCGAGCGCGCCCGCCAACATCGCGGAGACGCCGATGCCGAAATGGAAATCGCTTTGGTCGCTGACCCGGGAATCGGTCAAGCAGTGGTCCGACGACTACGCGCCGAGCATGGGCGCGGCGCTCTCCTACTACACGATCTTCTCGATCGCGCCGCTGCTCGTCATCGTGATCGCCGTCGCGGGCTTCTTCTTCGGCGAGAAGGCCGCGAGCGGACAGATCTTCGGCCAATTGCAGGGACTCGTCGGCGAGCGCGGGGCGAGCGCGATCCAGGCGGCGGTCTCGAGCGCCAGCCAGTCGGGGCACGGGCTCTTCGCGGCGATCGTCGGCGTCGTCACGCTGCTGCTCGGTGCGACGACCGTCTTCAACGAGTTGCAGACGGACCTCGACCGGATCTGGGATACGCCGAAGCCCGAGCATACCGGCCTGTGGGGCATGATCCGCAGCAAGCTGCTGTCGTTCGGCGTCGTCCTCGGCATCGGCTTCCTGCTGCTCGTATCGCTCGTGCTGTCCGCTGGCATCTCGGCACTCGGCAAGTTCTGGAGCGGCTGGTTTCCCGGGTGGGAAATCGTGTTGCAGGCGATCAATTTCATCGTGGGCTTCGCCGTCGTCACCGGGCTTTTCGCGTTGATCTACAAGCTGCTGCCGCGCTGCGACATCGGCTGGCACGACGTCTGGATCGGCGCGGCGGTCACGTCGCTGCTGTTCTCGATCGGCAAGTTGCTGATCGGCCTCTACCTCGGACGCAGCAGCGTCGCGTCGAGCTTCGGCGCCGCCGGCTCGCTCGTCATCGTGCTGCTGTGGGTCTATTACTCGGCGCAGATCTTCCTGCTCGGCGCCGAATTCACGCGAACGTACTCGTACCGCCACGGCTCGCGGAGCGGAAAGCCGATGCCGGCAAAGGCGGGCAAGCCGGCGCAAGCGCAGCAGGGCGCGGCGAGCCGCGCCGCAAACGCCCGGCCCGCGGCAATGGCCGCGCCGGCCGCCGCGTTCGCGAACCAGGAGCGTGCGCCGGACGCCGCGGCAGCGGCGACGGGTCTGCCGAGGCCGCGCGAACCGGCATGGGGGAAGCTGCGCCTCGCCGCCAGCGTTGCGGCTGCCGCAGGGCTCGTCGCCGGCGAAGTGCTGAACGAACTCCGGCGCGCACGCCGATCGCCACGACGCGCGTAACCCGGCGCAAGTGTCGTCGGAAGACCGCGCTACCTCGAGGGCCCGGCCGCGGGAGCGCGGTGAATGTCGTCCACCCAGTCGACGTTCTCGGGATTGGGCTCGACGTTCGGGATGTCGAGATTCACGACGACCGGTTCCCGGCCGCTGCGGCACAGTACGCAGGACAGCGGCTCGTCGTCGCTCGCGTTGATCTCCTGGTGCGGCACGAACGGCGGCACGTAGATGAAATCGCCGGGGCCCGCCTCCGCGGTGAACTCGAGCCGGTCGCCCCACTTCATTCGCGCCTTGCCGCTCACGACGTAGATCACGCTCTCGACCGGCCCATGATGGTGAGCGCCGGTCTTCGCCTTCGGATGGATCACGACGGTGCCCGCCCATAGCTTTTCTGCACCCATCCGCGCGTAGTCGACCGCGGCCGCGCGGTTCATGCCCGGCGTCTGCGCGGTATTCGGGTCGAGCTCGTTCGCCTTGACGACACGCACGCCGTGGTGCCGCCACTTCGGTTCGTTCATAAGCTTAAGGGCATTCGTTATTTCGCCTCGCGCACGAGCGTCGCTATCTTGAACATACCACTTGCAAGACGCGAGGTAACCGTCATGTCCCGCATCTACGTGATCCACGAGAACGACGCCTGGGTCGAGCCTTTGCGCGCCGCGTTCGCCGAGTTGGGCCTGCCCTACACCGAATGGTTCATCGCCGACGGCCGCCTCGACCTCGCGACGGTACCGCCGCGCGGGGTCTTTTACAACCGGATGAGCGCGTCGTCGCACACGCGGGGCCACCGCTACGCGGCCGAGCTGACCGGAGGCCTCCTCGCCTGGCTCGAGTCGCACGGACGCCGTGTGGTCAACGACTCGCGTGCGCTGTCGCTCGAGATCAGCAAGATGGCGCAATACGCCGCGCTGCGCCGCGAAGGCATCCGCGTGCCGCACACGATCGCGGCCGTCGGCCGCGACGCGATCGTCGAGGCGGCGAAAGCGATGCGGGGCCGGTTCATCACCAAGCACAATCGCGCGGGCAAGGGTCTCGGCGTTCGCCTCTTCGACGGCGTCGATGCGCTCGCCCGCTACGTCGACGGTCCCGCGTTCGAGGATTCGGTCGACGGCGTGACGCTGATCCAGCAGTACATTGCCGCGTCCAAGCCGTTCATCACGCGGGTCGAGTTCGTCGGCGGCGAATTCCTCTACGCCGTTCGCGTCGATACGTCGCAGGGATTCGAGCTTTGCCCCGCCGACGTCTGCCAGGTCGACGACGCGTTCTGCCCGGCGGGGGAAACGGCGCCGGCGGCTTCGTCGCCGCGATTCGAGGTGATCGGCAATTTCACCCATCCGCTCGTCGAGCGCTACCGCCGCTTCCTCGCCGCCAACGGCATCGGCGTCGCGGGCATCGAGTTCATCGTCGATGCGAACGGCGAGCCGTACACCTACGACGTCAACACGAACACGAACTACAACCCCGAGGCCGAGGCGAAAGCGGGCGTGTCGGGGATGCGTGCGATCGCTGCTTACCTCGGGCGCGAGCTTCGCGCTCTCGACGCCACCGAGCGCCAGGCCGCCTGACGTTCGCGTCGCGGAGCGAAGAGCAGGCGACCCTGCTTCAGCCGCACGGCGTTCGTTGCGCGCGCGAAAGCTCGAGGCGGCCTCCGCGGCAGCGCAGGAGGATAATGTCCACCTCATCTGCGACAGGAGACAGTCATGGCCAACCCCCGGCAAGTCGTCATCGTCAACGGCGCACGCACCGCGATTGGAGACTACGGCGGTTCGCTGAAGGACATCCCCCCCACCGAGCTCGGCGCGCGCGTCGTGCGCGAGGCGGTGGCGCGCGCCAAGGTCGATCCGGGCACGATCGGCCAGTGTGTATTCGGCAACGTCATCCACACCGAGGCGCGCGACATGTACCTGTCGCGTGTCGTCGCGATCAACGGCGGTCTGCCGCACGAAAGCGGCGCCCTGACCGTCAACCGGCTTTGCGGCAGCGGTTTGCAGGCGATCGTGAGCGCCGCGCAGTACATCATGCTGGGCGACACCGACGTCGCGGTCGGCGGCGGAGCGGAAAGCATGAGCCGCGGCGCGTATGCGAACACGACGCAGCGCTGGGGCACGCGCATGGGCGACGCGAAGGTTATCGACATGATGGTCGGCGCACTGACCGACCCGTTCGACACGGTGCACATGGGCATCACCGCGGAGAACGTGGCGACGAAGTGCGGCATCACGCGCGAGCAGCAGGACGCGTTCGCGGTCGAGAGCCACCGCCGGGCAATGAAGGCGCAAAGCGAAGGGCGCTTCAAGTCGCAGATCCTGCCGATCGAGCTCAAGAGCAAGAAAGGCAGCGTCATGTTCGAGACCGACGAGCACGTGCGCGGTGACGCGAGCGCGGAAGGCATGGCGAAGCTTCGCGCCGCATTCGTGAAGGAGAACGGCACGGTAACGGCCGGCAACGCGTCCGGCATCAACGACGCGGCGGCGGCGGTCGTGCTGATGGAGATGCAGGCGGCGGAGCGCGCGGGCGTGAGGCCCATGGCGCGGCTCGTCGCCTACGGCCATGCCGGCATCGACCCGAAGATCATGGGTCTCGGCCCGGTCAGCGCGGTCAAGAAGGCGCTGTCGAAGGCGAACCTCAAGGTTTCCGACATGGACGTCATCGAGTCGAACGAGGCGTTCGCCGCGCAGGCGCTCGGCGTGTCCAAGCAGCTCGACCTCGATCCGGCGAAGGTGAACCCGAACGGAGGCGCGGTCGCCCTCGGTCATCCGATCGGTGCGACCGGCGCGATCCTGACGATCAAGGCGATGTACGAGCTTTCGCGGACGAACGGCCGTTACGCGCTCGTCACGATGTGCATCGGAGGTGGCCAGGGGATCGCGGCCATCATCGAGCGCATGTGAGTTGCGCGACGTCCCGCTTCTGATCGTCGCGCTGACGGTCTCTGCCTACTGGCTGCGCGTCGGCGCGATGGTCGTCCGGGCGCGGCGGCGCCAGCACCGCGACGTCGGCGTCGTTCCGGAGCGGGCGAGCGAGCGCGTCATGTGGCTCGCCTTCGTGCCGCTCGTCCTCGCGTGGTGCGCGCTGCCGTGGCTCGCGTGCACGCACGCGACGGGCCCGTTCGCGGTTCCGCCGTTCGCCCGCGAAGGCGTGTATGCCATGCTTCGCTGGCCGTTCGCGGCGGTGGTGGTCGGCTGCCTTGCGCTGACGATCGATTGCTGGCGGCGGATGGGTCGCAACTGGCGGATGGACATCAGTGACAGCAATACCGCGCTCGTCACCGAAGGCCTGTTCGCGCGCATCCGCCATCCGATCTACGCGTTCAGCATCGCGATGATGATCGCCACGGCGATCGTCCTGCCGACGAGCGCGATGATCGCGATCGCCGCCGTGCACGTCGTCCTGATGAACGTCAAGGCGAGGCGCGAGGAAGCGCATCTCGCGCGGCTGCATGGCGCCGCCTATGCACGCTATGTGGAGCGCACCGGCCGGTTCCTGCCGGCGTTGGCCGCCCGGCATTCGTAGCGCGCCGCGGTTCGCCGCGGCGCTTCTCGCCTGCGCGGTCGCGCTGTCGGTCCTCGCGCATCCGCACGTCGCGTCGGCAGCGCCGCCGCTCGATCCGGCGCTCGCCGCACGGGTGCGCGCGCTCGATTGCCAGCGCGTCTCGGCGGAAGACGTTCACGCCGTGCTGGCCAACGCGCCGGCGCCGAGGATCGTGCTGCTCCAGGGCAGCCTACCGCTCGTCACGATGGAGCCGTTCGCGCGCTTCCTGACCGTCATGGGTTATCCCGAGGAGCGGCTGCGCAACCCGCGCGACGGCCGGTTCTCGTACGACAGCTTCGCGGACAGCGCGAAGCTCGCCGGCGCACTCGCATACGATTACGAGCGCACGGGGATGGCACCGATGCTCATCGGGCACAGCCAGGGCGGAATGATGGCAATCAAGGTGCTCTACGAGTTCGCCGGCGTGTTCCACGACGCGCTGCACGTCGTCGATCCGGCGACCGGTGCGGCGCTTCCGCGCACCTCGATCGTCGACCCGCACACGGGCAAACTGCGGCCGGTCGTCGGGCTGCGCCTCGCCTATGCGGCGGCGCTGGCGACCGGCTGGCTGCCGCGCCTCATGCTCGGGCAGTGGAACATGCTGTCGCGCTTGCGCAGGATTCCGGACTCGGTCGACGAATTCACCGGCTTCATCCTGCCGCACGATCCGGTGGCCGGCAATCTCTTCGGCGACGAGCCCTACGAGCCGGTTCACGCCGCAACGGTGCGCAACGTCGTGCTGCCCGCCGATTATCATCACCTGACGTTGCCGCGGGTCGCGCACCTCGCGGATGATCCGGCGATGCGCGCCTGGATCGACTCGTGGTCCCCGCAAGCGAGACGTGCGTCTCCGGCGGGCGACACGTCCAACCTCGTGCAGGCCGCGGACATCTGGTTCAGCGTCAAGCGGCAATGGTGCCGTCAGGCGCAGGGATTGCTCAGTGTCCCCACATCGTGATCCTTCCCTCGCGCTTCCTTCGCGGATGCCTGCCGCTTTCTGTCGGGTCGCTCGCGGAAAACGGCATTGTGGCGCCCTCGCCGGGACGCGCCATGCGCGTCGCCGGCGGCGACTTTTTACATCCTCGCCGTGCAAAAAGCCCTGTGACTGAAAGTCGCCCGCCGACAGGGGCAACGGCCGCACCGGAAGGCGGTCGGTGGCCGGGCCGGCTCAACCTGTTCCAGGCGACGATGCTGGACTGGCGCGACTTTCACCCGTACAACGCGGTGCACGCGGTGCGGCTTCCCTTGCCGTACGATGCGGCCGGGCTCACGCGCGCGATCGCCGGCTGCCTCGCCGACGCCGGGCTTACCGGACTGCACCTCGACCGCGATCGCTGCCGCTACGCGTGGCGAGGCGGGCCTCCGAATGTCGCGGTCGAAACGCTCGACGTCGGTGCCGACTGGCAGGCGTCGCTCGCCCGCGCGTTCGAGCGCCACCTCAACGCACCGTTTGCCCGTGACGGCGAGATCGACCCGTTTCGGTTCTTCGCGATGCCGCTCGACGCCGGCTTCTTCGTCGGGGTCGCCTACGATCACTTCATCGCCGGCGGCGACTCGATCATCGCGCTGCTCGACGCGATCGCCGCGCGCTATTCGGGCAAGCCGCTCGACGCGGCGCCGCTCGCCCGCTACCCCCACACGCACCGGCGGCTTTTCGTGCGGCATCCGCTCGCATTCGTGCGCGGCCTGGCGCGCCTTCCGGGCCTCGCCCAGAGCTGCCGGCGGACGATACGTCCGCGCTACCGATCGATCGAAGACGGCCACAACGGCTTCACGTTCTGCGTGCTCGAGCCGCCGCGATACGACGCGTTGCGCAATGCCGCCAGGGCATGGCGCGTGACGCTCAACGACGCGCTGATGGCGCTGCTGCTCGCCGCACAGGCGGACGCCTGCCCGGCGCGCGACATGACCCGGCGCCGGCGCGAACTCGCGGTCGCATCGATCGTCAACCTGAGGAGCGCCCACGGCGAGGATAGGCGCACCTTCGGCCAATTCCTGAGCTCGTTCCGGGTCGCGCATCCGGTTCCATCGGGTATCGGCCTCGACGCGCTCGCGCGCGACGTCCATCGCGCGACGACGCGGATCAAGCGGGAGAAGCTTTTCCTGACGACCCTCTTCGCGATGCGCGTCGACCGCTTGATCGGACACGCGCAGACGCGCGCGCAAAGGATGCGCATCTACGCGAAGAACTATCCGGTCGGCGCAGGCGTCTCGTCGTTGAACGTCGACGCGCTCTGGACGAGCGGGGACGGCGAAGCGCCACTCTACGTGCGCGGCGTTCCGACCGGTCCGCTGTCGCCGCTCGTGGTTTCGGTCACGACGTCCGGTCGCCGCATGTGCCTTGGCATCTCGTACCGTACGACCGCGATGTCGGGCGCGGAGGCCGAGGCGCTTCGCAACGATCTCGTCCAACGCATCGAACGACTCCCATGACTTCGCCCCGTCGCCTCCCCGCCGCCGTGCTCGTGGCCGTCTCGCTCGCCGTCGCCGGCTGCGCGATGCAGCCGGTCGAGCAGTCGGCTGCGGCCGCCCATCATCCTGCCGCGCCCGCCGCCCCGCTCGTTCCGGTCCGCGCGCTGCAGGATCGACTGCTCGCACTCGATCCCGAACACGTCACCGACGAGGAGGTGCGAACCGTGCTCGCGCGGGGCCCCACGCCGCGCATCATGCTGCTGCACGGCGGCATCTATCCGGTGCAGCTTTTGATGGAGTCGTTCGGACGTTTCCTCGTCGGAATGGGTTATCCGCAGTCGCGAATCCGCGATCCGGGCGACGGCGCATGGTCGTACAGTCCTTACGACGACGCCGAGAAGCTCGCCGGCATCCTGGCCTGGGATTACGAGCGCACCGGCGTGCGGCCGATGCTGATCGGCCACAGCCAGGGCGGCATGCAAGCGGTCAAGGTGCTGCACGAGCTCGCCGGCCACTTCGACGACCACGTGCGCGTCTACGATCCCCTTCGCAACGCGTTCGACGAACGCACGGCGATCGTCGATCCGCTGACGGGCGAGACGCGACCGGTGATCGGCGACGTGCGCGTGTCGTACGCGTCGGCAGTCGGTGCCGGCGGCGCCACCTTCGTCATGCCCAACCAATGGTCGATGATCGGCAAGCTGGAGACCATTCCCGACACGGTCGACGACTTCACGGGCTTCACGGCCGGCATCGACCTGATCGGCGGCAACACCGACTATCACCACAACGGCACCGCGCACGTGCGCAACGTCGCGTTGCCGCTCACGTACAACCACATCTTCGTGCCGGCCGTCGCCTCGCTCGCCGACGACGCCGTCGTGCGCGACTGGATCAACGCGTACGCGCCCGGCGACAAGCGCGACCCGTCGGCGCTTCCCGGCGACGCGCCGCTGCACGTGCTGTGGGCGGCCGACGTGTGGTACAGCATCAAGAAGCACTGGTGCCTCGAGGCGCAGCGGCTCGTGCGGGCCGAGCGTTTGCGCATTCCCTTGCAGGATGCCGCCCGCAAGCCGCCGCCGACCGAGAGCGCCGAGCGCAGCGCGCCGACGGAAAGCGCGGTTCGATGACCGCTCGCGGCGCCGCGGTAGAATAGCCGCCTTTTCGCGCGCCGCCCCTCGCGGGGCAATCCCGCCTTTCCGGGTCGCGCCCGATCGCCGTCGCGGAGCGCGCGTAACGGGCTCCGCCGCAAAGCCGCCAGAGAAGATGACCGCCCTGCAAGGCCAAGTTGCGCTCGTGACCGGCGCCGCACGCGGCATCGGGCGCGCAATCGCGCGCAAGCTGGCGGCCGAAGGCGCGGACGTCGCCGTCAACTACTACAACAGCCACGACGAGGCGGAGGCGCTCTGTGCGGAGCTGCGCGGGCTCGGGCGGCGCGCGTACGCGATCCAGGGCAGCGTCGGCGTGCCGGACAGCGTCGACGAGATGTTCGCGGCGTTCCGCGATCACTTCGATCGCGCCGACATCGTCGTCAGCAACGCGGCGTCGGGCGTGCTGAAGCCGGTCCTGGACATGGGGCTCAAGCACTGGCGCTGGTGCATGGAAACGAACGCGCTCGCCATCGACCTGCTCGCGCAGCGCGCGGTGCCGTTGATGCGCGAAGGCGGACGCATCATCGCGATGTCGAGCCTGGGCGCGCAGCGCGCGATGCCCGCCTATGGCTTCATCGGCGCATCGAAGGCTGCGCTCGAGTCGCTCGTGCGCGCGCTCGCGCAGGAGCTCGGCCCGCGTGGCATCCGCGTCAACACGGTGAGCGCCGGCGTCGTCGACACCGACGCGCTCGCGCACTTCCCCAACCGTGACGAGCTCCTCGCCGACTTCGCGCGCCGGACGCCGGCCGGTCCGCGGCTCGCGCCGGAAGACGTCGCCAACGCGGTGTACCTGCTGTGCCTGCCGGAGGCGTCGATGATCAACGGGCACACGCTCGTCGTCGACGGCGGCTTCGCGATCTCCGGATGACGGCGTCCGGCGTGCCACTGTCGGGGCTTGCGGGAAAAGTCGCGCTCGTCACCGGAGGTAGCCGAGGCATCGGTCGCGCCGTCGTCGAGCTGTTCGCGCGCGAAGGCGCCGACGTGACGTTCTTCTATCGCAGCAACGAAGCCGCCGCCGGCGACGTCGTTTCTGCGCTGCAAGCGGAAGGACACGACGTACGCGCCGAGCGCGTCGACGTGACGGACGGCAAGTCGTGCGGTGCCGCCGTCGACGCCCTCGCCGAGCGCGCCGGCCGCATCGACGTGCTCGTCAACAACGCCGGCGTGATCCGCGACAACCCGCTCGCCGGCCTGTCCGACGACGACATCGCCGCGGTGCTCGACACGAACGTCGGCGGCGTCTTCCATGTCACGCGCGCCGTCGTTCCGTACATGGTGATGCAGCGCGCGGGCTGCATCGTGAACGTGAGCTCGGTCGCCGGCGACAAGGGCGGCCGCGGCCAGACCAACTACGCAGCAAGCAAAGGCGCGGTCAACGCGCTCACGCGCGCGCTCGCCGTCGAACTCGCACCCCGGAAGATCCGCGTCAACGCGGTGGCGCCGGGCGTCATCGACACCGAGATGTCGAAGGACGTCCGCGAAATGGCCGGCGACGAGGCGAAATCGCGGATCCTGA
>DATIEN010000095.1:0-3551 GCA_035455705.1 Casimicrobiaceae bacterium
CCTTCTTCTCCCCTTCATCCTCGAGCTTGCCGAGGTCGAGCCCGCCCTTCGCGACCGACACGAGCGGCTTCTTGTCGAACTCGGTCAGGTGCCCGACCACCCACTCGTCGACGCGCTCGGACATGAGCAGCACCTCGATGCCCTTGCGACGAAACACTTCGAGGTGCGGGCTGTTCTTCGCCGCATTGAACGATTCGGCCGTGACATAGTAGATGCTGTCCTGGCGCTCCTTCATCCGCGACACGTAGTCGGCGAGCGACACGGTTTCGTCGGCCGTGTCGGCGTGCGTCGAAGCGTAGCGCAAAAGGCCCGCGATGCGCTCGCGGTTGGCGTAGTCCTCGCCGACGCCTTCCTTGAGCACCCGGCCGAACTGCGACCACGCCGTCGCGTACTTGTCCTTCTCGCTGTCGGCCAAGCCGGCCAGGAGGTCGAGCACCTTGCGCGTCGCGCCGTTGCGTAGCGTCTCGATGTCCTTCGATTCCTGCAGGATCTCGCGCGAGACGTTGAGCGGAAGGTCCGAGGAGTCGATGACCCCGCGGACGAAGCGCAGGTAGGCCGGCAGCAGCTGCTCGGCGTCGTCCATGATGAAGACGCGTCGCACGTAGAGCTTGACGCCGTGCCGGGCCTCGCGGTCCCACAGGTCGAACGGCGCGTGCGACGGGACGTACAGCAGCAGCGTGTAGTCGTGGCGGCCCTCGACGCGCGCATGGACCCAGGCGAGCGGGTCGTCGAAATCGTGGGCGACGTGCTTGTAGAACGCCTTGTAGGCATCGTCGCCGACTTCGCTCTTCGGCTTCGCCCAGAGTGCCGCAGCCTGGTTGACCGTCTCCGTCGCATCGAGCTTCTCCGGCTTGCCGTCCTTCCAGTCCTCCTTCGGCATCACGATCGGCTGCACGATGTGGTCCGAGTAGCGGCGGATGATCGCGCGGAGCTTGGATCCGGACAGCAGATCGTCCTGGCCTTCGCGCAGGTGCAGGGTGATCTCGGTGCCGCGTTCCGGCCGGTTCGCCATCTCCACGACGAACTCGCCGCCGCCGTCCGACTCCCAGCGCACGCCCTGATCGGGCAACTCGCCGGCGCGGCGCGTGAACACCGTCACCTTGTCCGAGACGATGAACGACGAGTAGAAGCCCACGCCGAACTGCCCGATCAGGTGCGCGTCCTTCTGCTGGTCGCCGGTCAACTGCCGGAAGAACTCGCGCGTGCCGGATTTGGCGATCGTGCCGAGGTTCTCAATCACCTCGTCGCGGCTCATCCCGATGCCGTTGTCGGCGACGGTGATCGTGCGCGCGGCCACGTCGTAATCGACGCGGATCTCGAACTCGCTGCCGCCCTCCAGCAACGCGGGATCGTGCAGCGCCTCGAAGCGGAGCTTGTCGCAGGCATCGGAAGCGTTCGAGATCAGCTCGCGCAGGAAGATCTCGCGGTTCGAGTACAGCGAATGAATCATGAGGCCGAGCAGTTCCTTCACCTCGGCCTGGAAGCCCAGCGTCTCGCGCGTCGGGGGGGATGTGTCGTGGTCGTTCACGGCTTTCGATTGTCGTATTGGCGGGCCCGAGGCCCCTCGTCCCGATTCTAATTCGTCGGCGGCCCTGGCCACCTGCCGCCGTTTCCCGGCAGCGCGACACCGCCTGGCCCTGCCGTATTGTCCCTGGGCGACCGCGAAACGCGACGTCTCGCGCTACTGCGCGCGCAGCGTCGGCGACGTTCCCGCGACCGACGCGATCGCGCCGTCGAGGCGGTCGACGGTCACCGGCTTGACGAGGTGCACGTCGAATCCGGCCGCGTGCGCGCGACGAACGTCCTCGGGCTGGCCGTAGCCGGTCAGCGCGATGAGCGCGACGCGTCGCTTCGATTGCGTCCGCAGCCGCCGCGCGACCTCGTAGCCGTCGATGTCGGGCAGGCCGATGTCGACGATCGCGACGTCCGGCTGCATCTCGAGCACGAGGGCGACGCCCGCCTCGCCCGACGCGCTCTCCGATACGACGTGGCCCTGCATCGCCAGCACCTGCTGCAGCATGTCGCGCGCGTCGTCGTTGTCCTCGACGATCACGATGCTCCGCGGCGTGCCCGCGTGTGGCGCGACGGCAGCACCGATCAGCGGTTGCGAGGCGCTCGCCTCCGGCATCCGGACGACAAACGTCGCGCCGCGCCCCATGCCTGCGCTCGACGCCGACACGCTGCCGCCCTGCAACTCGGCGAGCCGCTTGACGAGCGTGAGTCCGAGGCCGATGCCACCCTTCGAGCGTCCGACGTCCTGGTCGCCCTGCACGAAGACGTCGAAGACGCGTTCGACCAGCGCCGGGGCGATTCCCTCCCCGTCGTCGGTGACGGTGAGGAGCGTCCAACCGCCTTCGCGCGAGACGCGAACGCCGATCGTGCCGCGCGGCGCCGTGTACTTCACCGCGTTATCGAGCAGGTTCGCGAGGATCTGCTCCATCCGCGTGCGGTCCGCGGTGACCCAGCCACTTGCCGCCTCGACGGTGACGTTCCGATCGGCCAGGCGATCCGCCGCGCGCCAGGCGCCGATCGTCGCTTCGACGAGCGACGCGAGATCGAAGGTTTCCATCCGCAGGTGCGTCTTGCCGGCGATCAGCCGGCTCACGTCGAGCAGATCCTCGATCATCCGCGACATGTGCCGCGTCTGGCGGTCGACGACGCCGCGGGCGTCCGCCGCAGCGGCATGCGCGGGATCGGCGACGCGCAGGATGTGCGCGGCAGCCGTCAACGCCGCGAGCGGATTGCGCAGCTCGTGCGAGAGCGCCGCGATGAACTCGTCCTTGGCGCGATCGGCCGCCTGCAGCGCGTCCTTCTCGCGCTCGACCAGCTGCTCGCGCTCGCGGACGGCGGCGTCGGCATCGCGGAGCGCAACGGCCACGTCGTTCACCTCCTGGACGCCGCCGGGCGGCGGCACGTACGACGTTCCGGCGCCTACGCCCCGCGCGGCCGATGCGAGCGCGCCGATCGGTCCCGCGATGCGCCGTCCGAAAAGCAGGGCGACGCCGACCGCGAGCACCATGGACGCCACGATTCCGATGGCCATGAGCCGCGAGGTGCGCCGCGCGGACGCCTGAACGATGTCGGCGGGAATCGCGAGCCCGATGCTCCAGCGACTGAAACGGGACGACTCGTGCGCGGTGAACGTGTCGCGGCCCTCGGCGGTGAGTCCCCGATAGAAGCCCTCGCTGGCGCGCGCGACGGCGGCGCGGAAATCGGACGAGGAAGCCTGGCCGGCCGGCCGGGGCGGGATGCGCGCGACGAAATTGCCGTTCGCATCGACGATGCCGCTGATCCAGCCGTCGGGCAGCCGCTGCTGGCGGATGATGTCCTGGAACGAGTCCGGACGCACGATCGCGGTCAGCACGTACGCGACGCGGCCGTCGACGATCACCGGCGTGCGGATCGGAACGCCGGGCGGCAACGACGCGACGGGCTGGTCGACGTTGCCGACGACGAGCCGCGCCGTTCCCGCCGTTGCCTGGAGGCTCGGCGGATCGTACGCGCGCGGGGCCGCGGCAAACGACTCGCGAGCGTCGACGATCGTTTCGCCG
>DATIEN010000096.1:0-3869 GCA_035455705.1 Casimicrobiaceae bacterium
GGGAAAGTCGCGCTCGTCACCGGAGGTAGCCGAGGCATCGGTCGCGCCGTCGTCGAGCTGTTCGCGCGCGAAGGCGCCGACGTGACGTTCTTCTATCGCGGCAACGAAGCCGCCGCCGGCGATGTCGTTTCTGCGCTGCAAGCGGAAGGACGCGACGTACGCGCCGAGCGCGTCGACGTGACGGACGGCAAGTCGTGCGGTGCCGCCGTCGACGCCCTCGCCGAGCGCGCGGGCCGCATCGACGTGCTCGTCAACAACGCCGGCGTGATCCGCGACAATCCGCTCGCCGGCCTGTCCGACGACGACATCGCCGCGGTGCTCGACACGAACGTCGGCGGCGTCTTCAACGTCACGCGCGCCGTCGTCCCGTACATGGTGATGCAGCGTGCGGGCTGCATCGTGAACGTGAGCTCGGTCGCCGGCGACAAGGGCGGCCGCGGCCAGACCAACTACGCGGCCAGCAAAGGCGCGGTCAACGCGCTCACGCGCGCGCTCGCCGTCGAACTCGCACCCCGGAAGATCCGCGTCAACGCGGTGGCGCCCGGCGTCATCGACACCGAGATGTCGAAGGACGTCCGCGAAATGGCCGGCGACGAGGCGAAATCGCGGATCCTGATGAAGCGCTACGGCACGGCGCAGGAAGTCGCGTATGCCGTCTGGTTCCTCGCTTCCGACTACGCGAGCTACGTGACGGGACAGGTGTTCCACATCGACGGCGGGTTCAAGCTCGATTGAAAGGGAGAGAACGGCAATGGCTGAGATTCCGGTGACGCAGGACGAAATCATGGCGGTCTATCCGAAGGTCGCCGAGACGATGGCCGATGCGCTCGGCTGCGACGTCGACGACATCAAGCCCGACGTGTCGCTGATCGAGGGTCTCGATGCGGAGTCGATCGATTTCCTCGACATGGTGTTCCGGCTCGAGCGCGCGTTCAAGGTGAAGATCCCGCGTGGCAAGATCGTCGAGAACGCACGCGGCGACCTGCCGGAGGCCGAGTTCGAGCAGAACGGCATCGTCACCGACAAGGGGCTCGCGCACCTGCGTGAATACCTGTCCGAAGTGCCCTCGGAGCGGTTCAAGACGCCGATGAAGGTCGCCGATATTCCGCGCCTCTTCACGCCGACGACGTTCTGCAAGCTGGTCGTGCGCGCTCAGAAGGAGGCGGCGGCCCCCGCCTGAATCTAAGGTTTCATGCGCAATCCGCATTTCGCCGCCTATTCGTTCGTCGACCGCATCACCGAGTTCGACGCGGGCCGGCGCGCGCGCGGCACGTTCGCGATTCCTTCGAACGTCGACGCATTTCCGTCGGCATTGGTTGCGGAGGCCGTCGGCCAACTGGCCGCGTGGGTCGCGATGGACGCGATCGACTTTCGCGGCCGGCCGGTCGCCGCGCTGGCGAACGAGACGCGCTTCCTCGCCGACGCACAACCCGGCGCGCGGCTCGCGCTCGCCGTCGACATCCAGCAGTGCGACGACGACGCCGTCGCTTACGACGGGCGCGCGAGTGTCGGCGGCCGGACGATCATCGAGCTCGCCGATTGTCTGGGGCCGATGCTGCCGGTCGCGGACTTCGACTCGCCCGACGCATTGCGCGAGCGGCTCGCGCTGCTGCGCGACGGCGGGGCACCGGAAGGCCGTTTCGAGGGTGTGGGCGACATTGCGGTCGACATCAAGGAGAGGGTTCTCGGCAGGTCGCTTCATGCGACGATCGACGTCCCGTCGGCGGCGCCGTTCTTCGCCGATCACTTCCCGCGCCGGCCCGTGTTCCCGGCGACGCTTCTGCTCGACCTGATGATGCGCCAGGCCCTCGACGTCGCCCGGGCGCGCGAGGCGCTGGGCGAAAATGCGCGCGCGACGCGGGTCACGCACGTCAAGATGCGCTCGTTCATCGTGCCATCGCAGCGGCTCGACGTCGACGTCGCGCTCGATCGCATCGACGACGGGCTCGCGAGGGCGATGCTCTCGGCGAAGACCGACGGCAAGCTTGTCGCGAGCGCACGGCTCGAGCTTGCGAAAGGCGATTGATGGAACGGCGCCGTGTCGCGATCACCGGCATCGGCCTCGTGACGCCGGTCGGCAACGACGTGAACGCGACGTGGACGGCGCTCGACGCCGTCAAGAACGGCGCCGCAGCGATCACGCTGTTCGATGCGTCGGGCTTCAGCACGCGCATCGCGGCCGAAGTGAAGGACTTCGACGACGACGTCATCACGGCGCCGCTAAAATTGCTGAAGTTCGCCAACCGCTCGCACCGTTTCGCGCTCGCGGCGGCCGAGGAGGCGATCCGCGACGCGGGCATCGCGCCGTCCGCCGACGATGCGACGCGCTGGGCATGCTCGGTGGGCACCGGGATGATGGGCGTCGAATTCCGCGACCTATCCGCGGTGCAGCGGCACTCCGCGCCCGACGGCGAGATCGACCCGAAGAAGCTCCTGACCGACGCGTCGGCCGCGGACCCGCTCGCCTTCTGCCGCAGTCAGAGCACGGCGGGCGTGGCGCTCCTCACGCGCCGCTTCGGCATCCGCGGCTACACGACGTCGGTGCACACGGCGTGCGCATCGGGCGGCCAGGCGATCGGCACGGCGCTGAAGCTCATCCGCCGCGGCGCGGCCGACCGCGTGCTGACGGGCGGCTTCGATTCGATGATCAGCCCCGTGGGCCTCGCCGGCTTCTGCCTGCTGTCGGCCGTCTCCACCGACAACGACGAGCCGCAGCGCGCGAGCCGGCCGTTCGACGCGACGCGGAACGGCTTCGTGCTCGGTGAAGGCGCGGGTTTTCTCGTGCTCGAGGAATGGGAGGCCGCCAAGCGTCGCCGCGCGCGGATCTACGCCGAGCTCGCCGGCGACGGCAATTCGCTTTCGTCGTACCGGATCACCGATTCGCCGCCCGACGGCGACGGCCCGATCCAGTCGATGCGCGCAGCGCTTGCCGACGCACGCGCGACGCCCGCGGACATCGACTACATCAATGCGCACGGCACGTCGACGGGCATGAACGACCGCAGCGAAAGCGCGGCGATCAGGGCGGTTTTCGGCGACGACGCGAAGCGTGTGTGCGTAAGCTCCACGAAGAGCGTGATGGGTCACCTGATCGCAGCGGCGGGCGCGGTGGAGGTCGCGATCTGCGCGCTCGCCATCGATCGCGGCGAGATGCCCGTCAACGCGAATTACCGGGAGTTCGACCCGGACTGCGACCTGCATTTCGTGCTCGGCGAACCGCGCCGGCAGAAGGTGCGGATGACGCTGTCCAACTCGTTCGGCTTTGGCGGCTCGAACAGCTGCATCGTGCTGCGCAGCCCCGATCTCGTCGAGGCATCGCGATGAAGGCGCGACCGAGGATCGTCATTACGGGCACCGGTGCGGTCAGCGGCGCGGGGCGCAACGCTCACGAAATGCTCGCAGCGATCGTCGAGGGCCGCTCGGCGATCGGGCCGATCCGCACGTTCGACACGCGCGGCTGGCCGGCGACCCAAGCGGCCGAGATCGTCGACTTCAACGCGCGCGCGATGGTCGACGACCGCAAGCTACACAAGCTGATTCGGCGCACCGACATGCTCGGCATCTACGCGGGCGACCGCGCGGCGGAGGCGGCCGGTTACGCCACCTACCGTGACTCGCTTGCCGAGGAGGCGGCGAACGCGTTCTCGGATCGCACGGGCATCTACGTCGGGTCGGGCGGCGGCGCGTTCGAGAACCAGTACGACTTCTTTCCGCTGATGTCGGAGGCCGGAGGCGACCTCGCGAAATTCGGCCGCGATCTCGCCGACACGGTCAATCCAATGTGGCTCTTGCGCACGCTGCCCAACAACGTGCTTTGCCACGTCGGGATCCGCAACCGGTTGAAGGGCTCGAACGCGTGCATCACCAAC
>DATIEN010000097.1:0-18042 GCA_035455705.1 Casimicrobiaceae bacterium
GAGATGAACGACCGGCCGTCGCTTTTGAATCCGCTCTGGTACGCGGGCTCGTTTGCGATCGGGCTTGCCGCCGGCCTCACCGGAGATCGCGCCAACCTGGGTTTCGTCGTCGAAACCGAGCGGCAGGTCGAGGAGCACCTGACGTCGCACATGGACCGTCTGCCGGAGAACGACGCGAAGAGCCGCGCGATCGTCGAGCAGATGCGCGACGACGAGGCACGTCACGCCGCGATGGCGATCGACGCCGGGGGCATGCCGTTGCCGTATCCGTTGCGCCGGGCGATGCAGGCGGCCGCCGACGTGATGCGCGCGGTCGCCTACCGGATCTAGGCACGCGCACGAGCGCGGACGACCGTCCCGATCGCGAGTTCCGCTCCCAAGGCGGCCGCGACAGCGTGGGCGGTCACATCCGGGCAGCCTTCCATTCGCGAAGCGCCGCAAGACGTGCCGAGCGCAATGCCGACGCGATCGCCTCGCCGCGCGACGCGTCCGGCGCCGCGGCACGGGCGATCACGTCACGCGCGATGGTCGTCGCGTCGACGCCGCGCACCACGTTCAACGCTTCGTGCAGCAGGGCCGTCCGGCGCCGCTCGTTGTTGGTGCCCTCCGTCTGCGCGGCAACGTGCGCCGCGGCGGCCGACGCGAGCGTCGCGAGCCGCTCGGGACGACGCAGCGCATCCACGGCGACGAGCAGGTCGAGCAATGCCGCGGGCGCGAGCGACTGCGCGTCGGCGATCGCGTGATGCCAGCGGACGGCGAGCCGCGCACAATCGCGGCACTCGACCGGAGCACGCAGGCGCTCGGATACCGCATCGGCGCGCTTCATGCCGATTCGGGCATCGAAGCGGCCGTCGTCCAGGCGATCGAGTTCCTGCGTGAGCACGGCGTAGCGCGCGGGCAGCGGCATCGCGCGCTGTGCGGCCCAGTCGAGCGCGCGTACGGTGAACGCGCCCGCGTCGTCGCGGCGGCCGTTCGGCGCAGCGACCGGCGTCGCGTAAAGCGCATCGATCTCGGGCAGAAGCGCGACGAGCGCTCCGCACGCGCGAAGCGCGTCGAGCATCCGCGAAGGATGCGCTTCGCGAAGGCCCCGCGCGAGCTCCTGCCAGACGCGCTCCGACGCGAGCGTCGCCAGCTCGCCGCTGCGGGCAATCGCGCGCATCAGCTCGAGCGTGTCGTCCGCGATGCGGAAGCCGAAGCGCGCGGCGAACCGTGCGACCCGCAGCACCCGCAGCGGGTCGTCGGCAAAAGCGTCGGAAACGTGGCGCAGGACGCCCGCGTGAAGATCCGCCTCGCCGCCGTATGGATCGATCAACTGCCCGTCGGGCGCGCGCGCCATTGCGTTGATCGTCAGGTCGCGGCGACGCAGATCGTCCTCCAGGGTGACGTCGGGCGTCGCGAAGAAGCGAAAGCCGCGGTAACCGCGTCCGGCCTTGCGCTCGGTCCGCGCGAGCGCGTATTCGTCGTGCGTCTGCGGATGCAGGAACACGGGGAAATCCTTGCCCACCGGCTGATACCCCGACGCGAGCATGATTTCCGGCGTCGCGCCGACGACGACGTAGTCGCTATCGTTGACCGGCTTGCCGAGGAGCTCGTCGCGCACCGAGCCGCCGACGCGGTAGATGCGCACGGGTTGCGGCAGAGGCCGCGTCATCGACCGTCGCGCGCGCGAAAGGTGTCGAAGCGGCTGTGCAACGAGAACGGCGCGAGGTATTCGGGCGCGATCGCCTCGACCGGTGTCGGGGCCAGGTCGAACGCGCGCGGAAATCCGCCCTCGCAGACGCTGTCGTGCTGCATCGACGCCAGATTGTCGCGGGTGAGCAGCGGCCCCGGCAGAAGCTCCATCACGCGCGCCTGCAGCGTCGCGACCGCCGGGCCGAGCGGCACGATCGGACGCGGATGCCCCGACGTCTGTGCGGCGTAGCTCACGAGTTCCTCGAGCGTGTACGCCTTCGGGCCGCATAGCGCGTAGCGCTCGCCGATCGTCGCGTCGTCGACGAGCGCGCGGGCCATGCATTCCGCGACGTCGCCTACGAACACGGGCTGGAAGCGCGCACGCGCGCAGGCGAGCGGGATGACCGGGAACATCTGCGCGAGCTTGGCGAACAGGCTCAGGAACGAGTCGCCGGGGCCGAAGATGACCGACGGCCGGAAGATCGTCCATTCGAGGCCCGAATCGGCGATCACCGCCTCGCCGGCCGCCTTCGAGCGCAGATACGCGCTCGCGGCGTCCGGGCTCGCGGCAAGCGCGCTCATGTGCACGATACGTGACACCCCGGCGTTGCGGCACGCCCCGACGAACGTGCGCGGGAACTCGACATGCACGCGCTCGAAGGTGTCGCGGCCGCGCTCGTGGAGGATGCCGACGAGGTTCACGGCCGACGTCGCGCTCGCCGCCCAGCGCGCGAGCGTCGCAGCGTCGCTCGCATCGCCTTCGACGACGCGGACCGTCGGCAACGGCAGAAGGTCGCGCGCACGCTCGCGCCGTCGCGTCAGGACGACGACGTCGTGCCCATCGGACGCAAGCTTCGCGACGAGCCGCGCGCCGACGAAGCCGCTGCCGCCGGTCACGAGCACGCGCTCCTGCCCGCGTCCCCCGAGCGACTGCGGCCGCAGCGCCCTCGACGGCGCGGAACGCCCGTCGTCGCGGGTACGCGGCCTCTCCACCACCGCCACGTCAATTCTCGCTGGCCGCGACGCTCTCGAAATCGCGCGGCGTGACGACGCCGAGCCGCTGCGTCAGCGAGACATAGGGACGGTCGAGCGCGTGCGTATAAAGCATCGTGTTGGCCAGGACCCGCTTCACGTACTCGCGCGTTTCGTCGAACGGGATCGTTTCCACCCAGATGGCACCCTCGAGCGGTGCATCGACGGGCCGCCACGCCTGCGCGCGCGACGGACCTGCATTGTAGGCGGCGGCGGCCAGCACCGGCAGCCCGCCGAGGCGGTCGAGCCAGTGCTTGAAGTAGAACGCGCCGAACTGCGTGTTGACGTCGACGTCGGCGATCCGCGAAGGCGAGTAGCCGGAGACGGCGAGCTTCTTCGCGACCCAGCGCGCCGTTCCCGGCATCAACTGCATGAGGCCCACTGCACCTGCCGACGAGACGATGTCGGCGACGAAACGCGATTCCTGGCGCGCGATGCCGTAGAGCAGCTCCTCGTCGATCCCCTGCTCGCGCGCGGCGGCCTCGAATTGCGACCGGTACGGCGTCAGATAGCGCATCGCGAGGTCGATGCGCGACGCCATCCGCTCGGCGGTGAAGATGGCGCGATCGTAAAGACCGTTGCGCCGCGCGTATTCGGCTGCGAGCTGCAGGGATTCGTCGTCGAGGCCCCGGATGGCATAGCTCCATTCGCGCAGCGACTCCTGCCGCAGATCGAAACGCGCGAGGAGCGCCGCTCGCTTGACTTCGTCGCGCGCGCCGAAGCTCGCGAGCGCGGCGTCGGCAACGGGGAGCGATTGGGCCTTCAGGGCCGCGAACTGCGCGCCGCCGCGACCGAGCGCGTCGGACGCGAGCAGTCCGTAGTAATCGAAACGATCGGCGAGCGACGCGTAAATCGACCTGGCATCGTCGTCCCGGCCCTGCGCGGCCAACGCACGGGCGCGCCAGTAGCGCCACGCGGGCTGCTGCTGCTCGTCGTCGGGAAGTGCCGCGATGGCCCGCTGCGCGTCGCCGAAGGCGCGCACGCGAAGCGCGGCGCGTATGCGCGCGACCTGCTGCTCGGGCGAGAGCGCGACGTCCTTCAGCGCGTTGAACCACTCGTTCGCGGCGGGATCGAGTTGCCGCGCCCCGTACCAGGCAATGCGAACGTCGCCGTACTGGCGGTCGGCTTCCGGCAGCCGGGAGCGCCATGACAGCCATGCCGCGCGCGCTTCCGCCGCATCCTTGCGCGCCGCGCGGTCGAGCGCGTAGAGCGCGAGCGCACGCCCCGCCGGGGTCTTCCAGTCGAACTTGCCCGCCTTGACCGCCTGCATCGGATTGCGATCGATCGCGACGAAGGCGGGCTCACGAATGCGGTCGTTTCCGGGCAGCGCGTCGGCGAGCTTGTGCGCGAGGCCGACGTTGCCTTTCGCCACGGCGAGCCGGAATCTAGCCTTGCGATCGGCTGGCGTAACGTCGCCACGCGCGATCAGCGCCGCGAACAGCGGTTCGCAGGCGTCGGGCGTCGACGAGCCGGTGAACCAGAACGGCTTCGCCACGGCGAGCGCCGACGGGTCGCTGCGATACTGATATTGAACCGCGTAGCACGAAAGCTCGAGGTCCTCGCCGGGCGCCGCCACGTAATTCGCGCCGAAGCGATCCCAATCGCCGCGCTTGCCGAGCGCCTTCAGCCACTCGATGCGCAGGCGCTCGGCCAGCGGCCCATCGGGATAGCGCGCCATGAAGTCCTCGACGGCCTGCGCCGGCGCATCGTCGAGCCGCGACTTCAACTGCCAGTAACGCACGTAACGCTCGAGCGGATGCCCGGCGACGGCGGGTGCGACCGCGTCCAGCCGGCGCCAGTCGGCGCGCTCGAACGCCGCCTTGGCCGCCAGGAAATCGGCATCCGATTGCGCGCTCGCGTGCATCGCGGCGACGGCCGCGATCGCGAGGACGCATCGGCGCACGAGCGGCATGCATCGGGTTGCGACGCCTTGCTTCATGCCGCGATTCTCGCTCATGGGCAAGCCGGCATTCAATCGATTGCCGCACGTCCGCGATGACCGGTGCTCGATGCGATACGAACGGCGCAACAACGGCCGCTCGCATTCGACGCGTCGGGTGCTGCAGGCTAGAATTCGCGCTCCTTCGAAGGACCGACCCCGACCGGGAGCGTGGATGGCACAACGCAAGGCGTCGCCGCTGATCGGGCTCGTGATGGGCAGCGACAGCGACTGGGACGTGATGAAGCACGCCGCGCGCGAGCTCGACGCGTTCGCCGTTCCGTACGAGCCGCGCGTGCTCTCGGCGCATCGGATGCCGGACGAGATGTTCGAGTATGGCGAGGACGCGGCACCACGGGGCCTGCGCGCCATCATCGCCGGCGCCGGCGGCGCCGCGCATCTGCCCGGCATGCTCGCTTCGAAGACGCTCGTCCCGGTGCTCGGCGTGCCGGTGCCTTCGCGTTACCTCCGCGGGGCCGATTCGCTGTTGTCGATCGTGCAGATGCCGACCGGCATTCCGGTTGCGACGTTCGCGATCGGTGAAGCGGGTGCCGCGAACGCTGCGCTCTTCGCGATCGCGATGCTTGCGGCAACCGATGCGACCCTCGCGAAAAAGCTCGCGGCATTCCGTCTGAAGCAGACGTCGGGCGCGCGCGCGATGCGCGTGCCGCCCGGCTGACGATGCCGGCGTGAACGTGGACGCGAGCCAGGCGCAGCCGTTGCCCCCCGGCACCTGGCTCGGACTGCTCGGCGGCGGCCAGCTGGGGCGCATGTTCTGCATGGCCGCGCAAAGCCTCGGCTACAAGGTCGCGGTGCTCGATCCGGAAAGCGACAGTCCCGCAGGCAGCGTGGCCGACCGGCACGTCGTCGCCGATTACGTCGACGCGGCCGGCCTTTCGACCTTGCGCGAACTGTGCCAAGGCGCGACGACCGAGTTCGAGAACGTGCCGTCCGCTGCGCTCGAATTCCTCGCGCGCGACCTGCGCGTCACGCCCGACGCGACGAGCGTGGCGATCGCGCAGGACCGCATCCGCGAGAAGACGTTCGTCGCGGGCCACGGGTTCCCGGTCGCGCCGTTCGCGATCCTGCGTGAGCCCGACGACGCCACGCGGATCGATGCGGCGCTTCTGCCCGGCATCGTGAAAAGCGCACGCTTCGGCTACGACGGCAAGGGCCAGATCCGCGTTCGTACCGTCCGGGATGTCGCGAACGCGTTCGTGGCGATGGGCGGCAAGCCCTGCGTGCTCGAGCGGATCGTCGCGCTCGACACCGAGCTGTCGGTCGTCGTCGCGCGTGACGACGCGGGCCATGTCGCCACGTGGCCGGTGGCCGAGAACCGTCATCGCGACGGCATCCTCGACGTGTCGATCGTGCCGGCGCGCATCGCGAGCGCACTCGCGGACGAGGCGCGCGCCATCGCCACGTCGCTCGCGACCGCCCTGGATTATCGCGGCGTGCTGTGCGTCGAGCTCTTCGTCGCGCCGGGGCCCGCGCTCCTCGTCAACGAGATTGCGCCGCGCCCGCACAACAGCGGGCACTACACGATCGACGCCTGCGTCACGTCGCAGTTCGAGCAGCAGGCGCGCGTGCTCGCCGCGCTGCCGATGGGCGACACGTCGCAGCACACGCCGGCGACGATGCTGAACCTGCTCGGCGACATCTGGTTCGCCGCCGACGGCACGCTGCGCGAGCCGGACTGGACGCGCGTGCTCGCGTATCCCAAGGCGAAGCTGCATCTCTACGGCAAGCGCGAGCCGCGGCGCGGCCGCAAGATGGGCCACGTCACCTGCCTCGGCGCGAGCGTCGACGACGCGCTCGCGACCGCGACGGCCGTTCGACACGACCTCGGCATCCCGGGATGACGCCACCGGCCGCGCGCATGGCGGAACCGCCGCTCGCCGGCGTTCGCGTACTCGATCTCACGCGCCTGTTGCCCGGTCCGATGTGCACGCTCTATCTCGCCGATCTCGGCGCCGACGTGATCAAGGTCGAGGACACGGGCGCCGGCGATTACGCACGGACGCTGTCCGCGTCGCCGGCCTCGACGCAACGCAACGCCGGGCTCGGCGCGCGCGAGCCCGCGATGACGGCGTGGTATCGCGCGATCAACCGCAACAAGCGCTCGCTCGCGCTCGATTTGAAGCATGCCGGCGCGCACGCGGCGTTCCTCGCGCTGGCGCGAAGCGCCGACGTCGTCGTCGAAGGGTTTCGTCCGGGCGTCGCGGGTTCCCTCGGCATCGACCACCGGACGCTGCGCGCCGCCAATCCCCGCCTCGTCTATTGCTCGCTGTCCGGTTACGGGCAGACGGGGCCGCGCGCGTCGTTTGCGGGCCACGACGTCAACTACCTGGGCTACGCGGGCGTGCTGCATGACACCGGCGCGCGGGGCGGGCCGCCGGCGCTTTCGAACCTGCAGATCGCCGATCTGCTGGGCGGCGCCGCGAGCGCCGCGATCGGCATCCTCGGGGCACTCGTCGGCGCCCTGCGGCAGGGCACCGGCCGCTACGTCGACGTCGCGATGGCCGACGCCGTGCTCGCGCACCAGATCTTCGCCCTCGGTGCGCTCGAGGACAGCGGCAGCGTCGCGCCGCGCGGCAGCGACGTCCTGACCGGCGGGTTTCCGTGCTATGGCGTCTACGAAACCCTCGACGGTCGCTGGCTCGCCGTCGGCGCGCTGGAGTCGAAATTCTGGCGGCTCCTCTGCACGACGCTCGCGCGCCCCGATCTCGTCGACGCGCAGTTCGCGACCGGCGACGACGGCCAACGTGCACGCGAAGCGCTGGCGGCGATCTTTGCAACGGCGACGCGCGACGAATGGTGCGCGCGACTCGCGAGCGTCGACTGCTGCGTCACGCCGGTCCTCTCGTTCGCCGAGGCGCTCGCCGACCGGCAATTCGCAGCGCGCAACATGGTGCGCACGCGCGCCGACGCTTCGCGCTTCTATGCGCCGCCGTTCGCGCTCGAGCCCGACACGTTCGAAGTACGGCGCGAGGCGCCGCGCCAGGGCGAGCACAGCCGCGAGGTGCTGCGCGAGGCGGGTTGCGACGACGCCGCGATCGAAGCGCTGCTCGCGTCGGGCAGCGTCAGAATCGCTTCGCCATAGCGGCCTTGCGCTCCGCGGCGGCGGGCAGCGCCGAAACCCGCGCGTATTCGGGGTCGGAATAGCGTCCACCCGCGCGCATGTAGTCGAGCGCCATGTCGGTCGCATCGGCGCCCCAGAAGAGCTCGCTGCCACACGCGATCGTCGGCACGCCGAAAAGGCCGCGCGCGATCGCCTTTTGCGTCTCGTCGCGCAACGCATCCTTGATGGCGGCGCCCGCGATGCGAGACGCCGCGTCGGGAACGCCGAGCCGATCGCAAAGCTCGGCCCACTCGATGGGCAGATCGGGAAGTCGGCCGTCGCGCCAGACGAAGCGAAAGATCTGCGTGATCGCATCGAATCGGCTGTCGCACGCGATCGCGAGACGCAGAAGCGGCAGCGGATTGAACGGATGCGCGTGCGGAAAGCGCAGCCGGACGCCGAGCGCCTTCGCCTGCCAGACGACGAAGCGGTACGTGAACGCGCGTTTGGCCGCGATTTCGGCCGGTCCCTTCTGCCCGGCCGCGTCGAGGATCGCGGCCAGCAGCACCGGATGCGGACGCAGGACGTGGGCGTGCGCCTGCAGTCGCTCGCATTGGAGGTACGAGAACGGCGAGACGAAGTCGAAGTACCAGTCGGCGATCATTTCGAGGGCGCATCGTGCGCCGCGCGGCGTTGCGCGATCGCCTGCCAGACCGACCGCCTGCCGGCATCGTCGAGGGTGCTCCAGGAGGCGATCTCGTCCAGCGTGCGCAGGCAGCCTACGCAAAGGCCGATCGCTTCGTCGATGCGGCACACGCTGATGCACGGCGAGGGCACCGGCGAGGCGGATGGACGACGAAGGTCGGCTTGCAATCGTCGGCGCCGGTTCAACCCGGCGCGCCGAGCGGTTCGCGCGCGTCCAGCGCGAGAGCCACGCGCGACACCGGCGCGCGGCCCAGGTGATCGGAAATGAAGTGCCCGGCACGCCGCAGCTTCGTCATGTCGACGCCGGTCTCGATGCCGAGCCCGTCGAGCAGGTACAAAACGTCCTCGCTCGCCACGTTGCCTGTGGCGCCCTTCGCGTAGGGACAGCCGCCGAGACCGGCGACCGAGCAGTCGAACGTCGCGACGCCGAGTTCGAGCGCGGCATAGAGGTTGGTCAGCGCCTGGCCGTAGGTGTCGTGGAAGTGTCCGGCGAGCGCGCGGACCGGCACGTGCTCGGCGACACGGCGAACGAGTGCCTGTGTCTTGCCCGCGGTGCCCGTCCCGATCGTGTCGCCGAGCGAGATTTCGTACGCGCCCATCGCATGCAGACGTCGCGCGACGCGCGCCACCTGGCCGGGGTCGACGTCGCCCTCGTACGGGCAGCCGAGAACGACCGATAGGTACCCGCGCACGCGAACGTCGGCGGCCTTCGCGGCCGCGAAGATCGGCGCCGCCCGCTCGAGGCTTTCGTCGATCGAGCAGTTGATGTTGCGCTTCGAGAACGCTTCCGTCGCGGCCACGAACACGGCGACTTCGTCGGCGCCCGCCGCGAGCGCGCCCTCGAAACCCTTCATGTTCGGCGTCAGGACCGGATAGCGGACGCCCGGCTTGCGTACGATGCGCGCCATCACGTCGGCCGCATCGGCCATCTGCGGTACCCACTTCGGCGAGACGAACGACGTCGCCTCGATCGCCGGCATGCCGGCGTCGCTCAGAAGATCGATCAGCCTGACCTTGACGTCGGTCGGCACCATCGCCTTCTCGTTCTGCAGCCCGTCGCGAGGGCCGACCTCGACCAGGCGCACGGCTCGTGGAAGATTCATGACGTGCTCCGCGATGGCTTTGCCGGCTCGTCGTCGAGATCGACGACGTCGGCGCCCTCGGCGACGCGGTCGCCGACGGCGAAATGAACGTCTTTCACGCGGCCGGCGGCCGGCGCGACGATCGCGTGCTCCATCTTCATGGCCTCGAGCACGACGAGCGGCTTGCCCTTTTGGACGACGTCGCCGGCACGCACCATCACCGCGACGATCGTGCCCGACATCGGCGCGGTCAGCCGGCCTCCGTGCTCGACCTCGGCGTTCGCGTGCGCGAACGGATCGACATACGCGAGGCGGGCGCGCAGGCCGGGCCCGAACACGTGGCGCGCGTCGCCGTCGCGAACGACGGTGGCGCTGGTCGCGTTCGCGGCAACGATCCCGGCGAAACCGTCGCCACGCACGTCGAGCGATCCATCGGCACGCGGCATCACGCGGACGGTTTGCTCGCGCGCGCCGGCGTCGAACGAGAAGTCAAGCCGATGCGTCGACGTGCCATTCCACCAGGCGTCGGTCGCGTCCCATGGCGACCAGCGATCGGCCGCGGTGGCGGCACGCGCGCGCGAGGCTTCCTCGACGGCACGGTATTCGGCTACGGCGGCGGCGATCACGGCCGACGCCGGCACGTCGGCCGCCTTCTCGAGCAGCGCGTCGCGATGGGCATCGATGAGGCCCGTGTCGACCTGTCCGGAGGCAAACGCGTCGTGCGCGACGACGCGCTCGAGGAAGGCGACGTTCGTCGCGACGCCGACCACCTCGCAGGAGGACAGCGCACCGAGCAGCGTCTCGCGAGCGGTCGCTCGGTCCACGCCCCACGCGATGACCTTTGCCAGCATCGGGTCGTAGAACGGCGTCACCTCGTCGCCGGCGCGAAAGCCGGTGTCGACGCGGACGTTTGCTCGCGTTTCCGGCATCCGCCAATGCGTGATGCGGCCGATCGAGGGCAGGAAGCCCCGCGCGGGATCCTCCGCATAGATGCGCGCCTCGATCGCGTGGCCGCGTATCGCGAGCGCCGATTGCGTGTGCGGCAGCGTTTCGCCCGCGGCGACGCGCAACTGCCACTCGACGAGATCCTGTCCCGTGATCATCTCGGTGACCGGATGTTCCACCTGCAGCCGTGTGTTCATCTCCATGAAATAGAACCGGCCGTCCTGCTCGGCGATGAACTCGACGGTGCCGGCACCGACGTAGCCGATCGCCTTCGCCGCGGCCACCGCGGCAGCGCCCATCGCGCGCCGGCGCGTATCGGTCATCCGCGGAGCCGGCGCTTCCTCGATGACCTTCTGGTGGCGGCGCTGCACCGAGCAGTCGCGCTCGAACAGGTGGACGGCGTTGCCCTGCGAGTCGGCGAAGACCTGGATCTCGATGTGCCGCGGTACGGTCAGGTACCGCTCGAGCAGCACGCGGTCGTCACCGAACGATGCCTTCGCTTCCCGGCGGGCGGATGCGAGCGCAGACGCGAAATCGTCCACGCCGGTCGCGACCTTCATTCCCTTGCCGCCGCCGCCGGCCGTCGCCTTGATCAGCACGGGAAAGCCGATCCGCACAGCCTCGTGCGCGAGCCGCGCGTCGGCCTGCTCGTCGCCGTGATAACCGGGAACGACCGGCACGCCGGTCTTCTCCATGATCGTTTTCGCGGCCGACTTCGATCCCATCGCCGCGATCGCAGCGGGCGGCGGACCGATGAACACCAACCCCGCGTCGGCACACGCCTGCGCGAACGCCTCGTTCTCGGCCAGGAATCCGTAGCCCGGATGGATCGCTTCGGCGCCGCTTCGCTTCGCGACACCGATGATCGCGTCGCCGTTCAGGTAGCTCTCGCGCGGCGGCGGCGGCCCGATGCGATGCGCCTCGTCGCACACCTCGACGTGCAGCGCACGAGCATCGGCATCGCTGTAGACGGCCACGGTGCGCACGCCGAGGCGCCGTGCGGTGCGCGCGATCCGGCAGGCAATTTCGCCGCGGTTCGCGATCAGGATGGTGCGGAACATGCGCTCTCAGCGAGGCGCCGGGCGCTTCGACGAGAACGCGCCGGAGATGCGTCCGGCAAAGCGCTTGCCCGCTCGCCACGCCTTCGGCACGAGCCATAGGGCGAACGCGATCGCCAGCACCACGACGATCGCGGCAGCGACCGGGTGCACGATCGCGAGCCACAGCAACGCGCCGACGCCGAGATCCTCGCCGAGCGAGGCGGCCCAGTTGGAGAACGGCTCGGGCGACGTGTTGATGAGCGCCCGCGTCCCGGCCTTCGTGAAATGGCTCCCGGCCGCAAGCGTGCCGCCGAGGATCGCGGCGGCGAGCATCGCCGCCGACGACGAGTCGCCGAAGACGCTCGCCGCAAGCGCCGCGCCGGCCGGGATGCGGATCAGCGTGTGCACGATGTCCCACAGCGAATCGACGCCCGGGATCTTGTCGGCGAAGAACTCGACGAAGCACATGAAGCCCGAGGCGGCGAGCACGAGCGGATGCGCGAGCACCGCGAGGCCGGACGGCAGGTCGACGTAGCCGAAGTAGCCGCCGAGGCCAACGATGAACAGCACCGCGTACAGGCGGATGCCGCTCGCGAAGCCGAGCGTCGCCGCGATGGCGACGAGCTGCCACGTGTCCAGATGGTTCCACGCCTCCATGCTGCCTCCCGGCTAGCGGCCGTTCATCGGCGCTAATCCAGCCATGCGGGCTTGCGTTTGCCGAGGAACGCCGCGACGCCTTCGCGTCCCTCGGGCGAAGCGCGCACGGCGGCGATGTGCCGCGCCGTGCCGTCGATCACGTCGTCGTCGATAGGCCGATGCGCGATGCCGCGGATCAGCGCCTTGCATTCGAGCTGCGCGGCGGGTCCCGCCGCGCGAAGCGTCGCGACCAGCGCGTCGATCCGCGCGTCGAGGGCGTCGGCCGCGACCACCTCGTGCACGAGGCCGATGCGGCGCGCCTCCGTGGCGTCGAACCGCTCGGCGGTCAGGAAGCAGCGGCGCGCCTGCCGCGCGCCGATCGCCTCGATCACGTAGGGTCCGATCGTTGCCGGTATCAGCCCGAGCTTCGCCTCCGAGAGCGCGAACGTCGCCTCGGGCACGGCGAGCGCGATGTCGCACGCGGCGACCAAGCCGACGCCGCCGCCGTACGCGGCGCCGCTCACCCGCGCGATCGTCGGCTTCGACAGCGCGTAGAGCGTGCGCAGCATGGCAGCCAGCGCGTTCGCGTCGGCAAGGTTCTCGTCCTTCCCGAATCCCGCCATCCGCTTCATCCAGTTCAAGTCGGCTCCCGCGCAGAAGCTCCTGCCCGCGCCGGCGAGCACGACGACGCGCACGTCGTCGTTGTCGTCGAGCGAGACGAACGCCGCGGTCAGCGCCGCGACGAGCGACTCGTCGAAGGCGTTGTGGATTTCCGGACGATTGAGCGTCACAGTCGCGACGCGGTCGAGTACGCTGACGTCGCAGGGAGTATCCATCGAAGGCATCAAGCTTTTTTGGGGATCGGCGCCCGGGTCAAAGCCGCTTCGCGGCCTCTTCGAGCATCACTTCGGTGGCGCCGCCACCGATCGACAGGATCCGCGCGTCGCGCCAAAGCCGCTCGATCGCCGCTTCACGAATATAGCCGATCCCGCCGTGGCATTGCTGGCACGCATAGGCGACGTCGTTGGCAAGCTCGCCGGCAAGCGCCTTCAGCTGCGAAATCTCGCGCACGCAATCGTTTCCGAGCGAATCGAGCCATGCGCAGTGGTAGGCGAATGCGCGGAGCGCCTCGGTTCGCGCATGGAGCAGCGCGAGCTTCTGGCGGATCGCCTCGCGCTGCCACAGCACGCCGCCGAACGCCTGGCGCGTCCGGGCATGCTCGAGCGCCAGCGCGAGCGACGAAGCCGCGTTGCCGATCGCCATCGCGGCCAGCGCGAGCCGCTCGCGCTGGAAGTTGCGCATCAGCGCGCGAAAGCCGTCGTGCTCGGCGCCGATCAGGTTCGCCGCCGGAACCCGGCAACCGTCGAGGACGAGCTCGGCGGTGTCCGACGCGCGCCATCCCGTCTTGTCGAGCACCTGGCCGACGGCGAACCCGGGCGTGCCCTTCTCGACGGCGAAGATCGAGATGCCCCTCGATCCTGCGGAAAGCGGCGCCGTGCGGGCGGCGACGAAGCAAAGATCGGCGTGCACCCCGTTGGTGATGAACATCTTGCGCCCATCGAGGACGAAGTCGCCGCCGTCGCGCCGGGCAGTCGTGCGGATCCGCGCGACGTCGGAGCCTGCGTCCGGCTCGGTGACCGCGATCGCCGTCACGATGTCGCCGCGGACGATGCCGGGCAGCCAGCGCGACTTCTGCGCGTCGGTGCCGGCACGCACGAGATGCGGCGACGCCATGTCGGTGTGCACGAGCACCGTGACGACGAACCCGCCATACGTCGAGCGTGACAGCGCTTCGGCGAAAACGAAATTGGTCACGGAATCGGCATCCGATCCCCCGTACGCCTCGGGGACCTGCAGCCCGAGCCAGCCGAGTTCTCCCAGCTTCCGGATCACCTCCCGCGGCACGAAGCCCGCCCGTTCCCAGGCGTCGGCATGCGGCTCGACGTCGCGCGCGACGAAACGCTGCACCTGCTCGCGCAGCATCACGCGCTCGGACGTGTCGTGAACGGTGGGTCCGAAGAGGCTTGCAGCGCGGGACGATTGCACGCGGGTGTCCATCACATCCGGAACACGCCGAAGCGCGTTTGCTCGGGCGGCGCGTTCTGCGACGCCGAGATCGCCAGCGCCAGAACGCGGCGCGTGTCCGCCGGATCGATGATCCCGTCGTCCCACAGCCGCGCGCTGGCGAAGTACGGATGGCCCTCGTGCTCGTAGCGGTCCCGGATCGGCGTCTTGAACGCCTCTTCCTCTTCTGCGCTCCAGCGGCCGCCCTTCGCCTCGATCGCGTCGCGCTTGACGGTCGCGAGCACCGTCGCGGCCTGCTCGCCGCCCATCACCGAAATGCGCGCGTTCGGCCACATCCAGAGAAAGCGCGGATTGAACGCACGCCCGCACATGCCGTAGTTGCCCGCGCCGTAGCTGCCGCCGATGATCACCGTGAACTTGGGGACGTTCGCACACGACACCGCCGTCACCATCTTCGCGCCGTCCTTCGCGATGCCGCCGGCCTCGTACTTCTTCCCCACCATGAAGCCGGTGATGTTCTGCAGGAAGACGAGCGGGATGCCGCGAGCGGCACAGAGCTCGATGAAATGCGCACCCTTGAGCGCCGACTCCGAGTAGAGCACGCCATTGTTGGCGACGATCCCCACCGGATAGCCCCACAGCCGCGCGAAGCCCGTGACGAGGGTCGTGCCATAGCGTGCCTTGAATTCGTCGAGCGCCGAGTCGTCGACGATCCGCGCGATCACCTCGCGCACGTCATAAGGCTTGCGGATGTCGGCGTTGATGATCCCGTAGATATCCTCCGCCGGAAACCGCGGCGGCTTCGGGCCGACGAGGTCGAGCGTCACGTGCTTGACGACGTTCAGGTTCGCGACGATGCGTCGCGCGATCGCCAGCGCATGCCGGTCGTCCTGCGCGAAATGATCGGCGACGCCGGAAATCCGCGTATGCACGTCGGCACCGCCCAATTCCTCGGCGCTGACGATCTCGCCGGTGGCCGCCTTCACGAGCGGCGGGCCGGCGAGGAAGATCGTCGCCTGCTCGCGGACGATGATCGACTCGTCGCACATCGCGGGCACGTACGCGCCGCCCGCCGTGCACGATCCCATGACGACGGCGATCTGCGCGATGCCGTCCGCCGACATCGTGGCCTGGTTGTAGAAGATGCGCCCGAAATGCTCCTTGTCCGGAAACACGTCGGTGTGGTTCGGCAGATTCGCGCCGCCCGAGTCGACGAGGTAGAGGCAGGGCAGTCGGTTCTGGCGCGCGATCTCCTGCGCGCGCAGGTGCTTCTTGACCGTCATCGGAAAATAGGTGCCGCCCTTGACCGTCGCGTCGTTGCAGACGATCACGCATTCGCGCCCCGACACGCGGCCGATGCCGGTGACGATGCCGGCCGCCGCAATCGTGTCGCCGTACATGCCGTGGGCGGCGAACTGCGACAGCTCGAGAAACGGGCTGCCGGGGTCGATCAGCGCGCGCACGCGCTCGCGCGGCAACAGCTTGCCGCGCGCGACGTGGCGCTTCCGCGCCGCCTCGCCGCCGCCCTGCTCGATGACAGCGATGCGCTCCCTCAAGTCGGCGACGAGCGCGGCCATCGCGTCGCGGTTGCGCACGAACGTCGGATCGCGCGGCGACAGCTTCGTCTCGATCGTCGGCATCGGGCCCTCGTCAGTCGCGACCGGTCGCGCCGATTGCCGGGGCCGCTTCCTGGGTGGAAGTCCGCGTGGACGTCCGTTCCCGACCCGGCATCAGCGCGTACGGGTGCTTCCAGCGCGGCTCGGCGCGAATGCGCGCGAGCCAGTCGCGAACGTGCGGATAGTCGTTCCAGTCGACGCCGATCTCGTCGTCGAAGAACAGGTAACCGCAAAGCGACAGATCGGCGATCGTCAGCGCATCGGAGGCGACGTACCGGCGATCGACGAGATGCGCATTCAGCACGCTCCAGGCGTTTTCGGCGCGCTTGCGGAATTCCGCCATCACCGCCTGGTCGGGTTCCTTCACGAACGCGCGCATGAAGCGGTACGTCGCCGTGTAGCTCGTAAGCTTGTGATTGTCGAACAAGAGCCAGCGCAGGATCTCGCGGCTCTGCGTGTCGTCGCGGGCGCCGAAGCGGCCGAGCGTCCCCGCGAGGTAGTCGAGGATCACGCCCGATTGCGACAGCGTCGCGCCGCGATGCGCGAGCACCGGCACCTCGCCCATCACGTTGATGGCGCGGTACTCGGGTGTGCGCGTCTCGCCGTTGAAGTAGTCGACGAAGCGCGGCGACCAGTCGGCGTTCGCGAGCTCGAGCATCAGCGCGGGCTTGTACGCGTTGCCCGACTGCGCGAAGCAGTAGAGCGTGTACTCGGGGCCGCTGCCGCTCATCGGAACGCTCCTTCCGCGAGCCAGCGATCGATCTGGTCGAACCGGTCGATGCCCCAGAAAGGTTCGCCCGGATCGTCGCCGGGCGCTTGCGTCTGCGCCACTCCGCTGCCCGCTGCGGCGGTGGAACGGCCGTCCTGGCCCGGCCCTTCGTCGCGCGGAACGAACACGAACGGCGATCCGAAGACGCCCTTCGCCATCGCGCTCTCCACCTCGCGGCGCAACGCATCTTTCCAGACGGGATCGTCGACGACGGCGCGTGCGGTGTCGCGGTCGGCGCCAACCGTCGCGGCGACGTCGGCGGCGACGTCCGGATCGTCGATGTCGCGGCCGTCGACGAAGTAGGCCCGATAGAGCGTCTTCACGAGGCGGCCGACGCCGCCGGGGTCGCGCGCGCGCTGCCACAGGACGATGCGCGCCGGCGCCTGCGTCGCGATCGGAAACTTTGCCGGCATGTTGAAGCGGATTCCGTGGAAACGGGCGCTGCGCGGGATGTCGCGCTTCGTGTAATCGCCCTTGATCGGAATCGACGTGAGCGGCTGTCCGCCGGTCGCCTTGAACGCGACGCCGAGCAGCATCGGCCGCCAATCGACACCGCGGCCGTGACGCGCCGCGAGCGCCTCGATCTTCTCGGCGCCAAGGTAACCGTACGGTGAAGAGAAGTCGAAGTGGAATGCGAGCGGTGCGGGCATGGTGGCGAAATGATCGACGATCTAGGAACGGGAATCGAGCGGCGCGCGATCGCGCAAGAGGTTTCGCCCCGTGGCGGTCACGTACACGGTGCCGGCGTCGTCGACGGCCCGGCCCTCGACGCTGACGATGTCGCCTCCGAGCGAAGCCTTGCGCTCGACGCCGCTCACCGTCCATTCGAGCGAAAGGGTCGCGCCGGCCGGCACCGCCTTCACGAAGCGGAACTCGAAGCCCAGCCCGAGCGCGACGCGCTCGCTCGACAGGAACGTCGCGTCGAGGCCCATCATCAGCGCGACGACGTGCGGACCGCTGGCGATCAGCGTACCGAACGGTCCTTCGGCGGCGGCGCGATCGTCGTGATGCAGCGGATTGTGATCGCCGCAAAGCGATGCGAAGCGGCGAATCGAGCCGGCGTCGAACGTCACCCGGCGCGACGCGCGGGCGCCGACGCGTAACGGTTCTCCCCCCGCGACGACGCCACTCGCCGGGTTCGCAGCGGACGCGTTTTCATTCACGTGCCGGGCACCTGCAGCACCGCCGCTCAACGCAGGATCTCCCGGCCGATGACGAGGCGCTGGATGTCGCTCGTTCCCTCGTAGATCTGGCACACGCGCACGTCGCGGTAGATGCGTTCGACGGGAAAGTCCGCGACGTAGCCGTAACCGCCGTGGATCTGGATCGCGTCGGAGCAGACGCGCTCGGCCATCTCGGATGCGAAAAGCTTCGCCATCGATGCTTCCTTGAGGCATGGCTCGCCGGCGTCGCGCAGCGCAGCGGCGTGCCACGCCATCTGTCGCGCGACCTCGACCTGCGTCGCCATGCCGGCCAGCCGGAAGTTGACCGCCTGATGCTCGGCGATCGGCCTGCCGAACG
>DATIEN010000098.1:0-26192 GCA_035455705.1 Casimicrobiaceae bacterium
GGTTGGTCTGCCGCAATTCGCCGATCAGGCTTACCGCCTCGTTCGAAAGCTTTTTCGACTGCAGGCCGTCGAGCGTCGCATCGAGTTTCGAAAGCGTGCGGTCGGCGTGCTCGGTGATCCTCGCCGTGTCGAGACCCGCCACGCGCTCGTTGGTCGTCTGCAGCAGCTTGTTCATGTTGGCGATCGTCGACTCGATGTCGAGATGGCGCAATCGGTCGAGGATGTCCGATGCAGCGTTCACGAACGTCGTCACCGTCGACGGCGTGCTGGGAATGTAGATGTGGTCGGGCGTCCAGTCGATCGGCAGCGTCGGCGCCGGCAGATCGACGTAATCGAGTTCGAGATAGTTCGTGCCGGTGATGCCCTGCGGCGCGAGATGCACGCGCAGCCCCCGCTCGACCTCGAGCGCGCTCGATTCGGGGCTCGTGATGTCGTTCGCGGCCTTCCCGCCGACGAGCCGCGGCTCGATCTGCGCCTCGACCAGCACGTAGCGCTTGCGCTGGTTCATCGGCTTGTCCTGCTCGTAATTGACGTAGGTGAAGCTGATCCGGGTGACTTCCCCGATCGTCACGCCGCGGTACTTCATCTTCGAGCCGATGTCGAGGCCCTGGACCGATTCGTTGAAGTACGTCTCGATCGTCGTGCGCGGCTTGAGCCAGCGACCGGTGCCGATGATCGTCAGCACGACGACGCCGGCGATCACCGCGCCGATGACGAACAGCCCCAGCTTGAAGTAGTTGGTGTCGCGGTTCATCGCACGCCGGCGAGCGCGCCGCGGATGGCCGTGCCGGTCATGCGGCCACCGGCGTCGCTTCGCGGTTGAAGAACTGGCGGACCCACGGGTCCGGGCTTTGGTCGCGCAGCGTGCGCGGGTCCCCGTGGGCGATGATGCCCTTCGTGCGGCGGTCGATCATGATGACGCGATCGGCGATCGCGAAGATGCTCGGCAGCTCGTGCGTGACGACGACGAACGTCACCCCGAGGTTCCGCGCAAGGCGCTTGATCAGCGCGTCGAGCTCCGCGGAGGTGATCGGATCGAGGCCGGCGGACGGCTCGTCGAGGAACAGGATCGACGGGTCGAGCGCCATCGCGCGGGCGATCGCGGCGCGCTTCTGCATGCCACCGGACACTTCGGCGGGCAGATGGCCCGTGAAGAGCTCGAGGCCCACGAGCGAAAGCTTCATCCGCGCGATCAACCCGATCTCGTCGGACGCCAGGTCCGTGTACTCCTCGAGCGGCAGCCGCACGTTCTCCGAGAGCGTCATCGACCCGAACAGCGCCCCGGACTGGTACATGACGCCGATTTTGCGCAGGATCGCGCGGCGCGCGTCGCCGGTCGCCGTCACGATGTCGTCGCCGTCGATCATCACGCTGCCCGCATACGGCTGGTCGAGGCCGATCATGTGCTTGAGCAGCGTGCTCTTGCCGCTGCCGGAGCCGCCGAGGATCACGAAAATCTCGCCGCGGCGCACGTCGAAGCTCACGTGCTCGAGCAGCGGCACGCCGCCGTAGCCCATGGCGAGGTCGAGCACGCGGATGATCGGCTCGTCGCTCGTCGCGCGTTCGCTTGCGCCGGCGTTTGCCGCGTTGTCGTCCATGCGCGTTCAGATGTCGAGCAGGTAGTAGATGAATGCGAAAACGCCGTCGACCGCGACGAGCAGCACGATACCGGAGACGACCGCGCGCGTCGTGGAATCGCCCACCGCCGACGCCCCGGCGGCCGTCTGCAGCCCGCGCAGGCAGCCGATGCCGGCGATCAGCACGGCGAACACGAACGACTTGACGAAACCGGCCATGAAATCCGAATAGTCGACGATCGCCTCGACCTCGTGCACGAACGTCACGAACGGGATCGAGAACGATTGCAGCGTGAGCGCGCCGCCCAATAGGCTGATCAGGTCCGCGAACAGCGTCAGAAGCGGCGTCATCAGAAGCGCCGCGATGATACGCGGCGTGACGAGGAAGCGCACGGGGTCGAGGCCCATCGTCGTCAGCGCGTCGACTTCCTGGTTGACGGTCATCGTGCCGATTTCGGCCGCGAACGCCGCGCCCGACCGGCCCGCAAGTAGGATCGCCGTCATCAGCGGGCCGAGTTCGCGCAGCATCGCGAGCCCGATCAGGTCGGCGACGAAGATCTCCGCGCCGAAGCGGCGCATCGGGATCGCAGACTGGAACGCGAGGATCACGCCGAGCAGGAACGAGATCAGCGCGACGATCGGCAGCGCGTTGGCACCGACCTGCTCGCAGATGCGCCAGACATCCTTCCACCGCACCGACGACGGGTGCAGCAGCGCATGGCCGAGCGCTGCGGCGCTCTCCCCGATGAACACGATCTGATCGCGCAGGTCGGACGCGACGCCGGCCGCGAGGATGCCAATCTCTTCCACGCCGCCGCGGCGCCGCGGCGGAGGGTCCTGGTCGCGCTCGATGTCCTGAACGTCGAACTGCTGCAGCAACGCCTCGAACTTCGGCGCGAGGTTCGCGACCTGCACGTCGCCCGGCTTGCGTTGCGCGATCAGATCGACGAGCAGCGCGACGCCCGCGCCGTCGCAGTATTGGACGTTCGCGGCGTCCACGACCACGCGCCGCTCGGGCGCCGCGGCGATCGCCTGCCGGCCCTCGGACCAGACGCGACGGATCGAATTGGCGTCGAGCCGTCCCGATAGCGCGAGCACGCGACGACCGTCGGCCGCATCGGAGATCGCGAGCGTCGCCATCACCGAAAACCGTTCCGAAACGCGCGCTTCATGGCGGGCGCAGTGTAGCAAACCCGCTCGGCGCTTCGCGTGCCGCGTCGAGCGCGCCGACACGCCGACGCGTGGACTCAGTGCCGCTCGCCGGCGACGTCGTCGAGAAGCCGGACGAATGCGCGAACCGCGAGATCCGCGTCGTCGTTGGTGATCGATTCGAGCGGGTTGTGGCTGATCCCGCCGTTCTGTCCGCGCACGAAAAGCATCGCCTGCGGCATCACCTCCGCGAGCTTCATCGCGTCGTGGCCGGCACCGCTCGGCAGACGATGCGCCGGAACGCCGAGCGCGTCCACCGCGCGCTCCCACCGCTCGCGCCACGCCGGATCGCAGGGGGCGGCGCTCGCCCGCATCGACTCGTCGAGCGCGACTTCGACGCCGCGGCGCGCAGCGATGCGCTGCAGCTCGCCGATCACGTCGGCGGCGCAGGCATCGCGCGCCCCGTCGTCCGGTGCGCGCACGTCGAGACTGAACCTGCAGCGGCCGGGCACGACGTTGATCGAACCGTTCGGCACGTCGAGCATGCCGACGGTGCCGACCACGCCCGTCACGCTCGACGCGCGCCGCTCGACGTAGAGGATCGCCTCGGCCGCTGCGGCGGCCGCGTCGCGACGCTTGCCCATCGGCGTCGTGCCGGCGTGACTCGCCATGCCGACGAACTCGCCCGCATAACGCAGGCTGCCGTTGATCGACGTGACGATGCCGAGCGGAAGGTCCGCCTCGGTCAGCACCGGCCCCTGCTCGATGTGCACTTCGACGAATGCCCGGTAACGCGCGGGATCGCGGCGAAGCGACGCAATGTCGTCGACGCGCAAACCGGCGCTCGCCATCGCGTCACGCATCCTGATGCCGTCCGCGTCGGCTTGATCGAGCCAGCGCGAATCGAACCGTCCGGCGAGCGCGCTCGACCCGAGGAACGTCGCGCGGTATCGTTGTCCCTCCTCCTCGGCGAAGCCGACGACCTCGATGTCGAACGGCAGCCGCCTGCGCTCGCGCGCCAGCTCGCGCACCGCGGCCATCGGGACGAGGATGCCGAGGCGTCCGTCGTAGCGCCCGCCGTTACGCACCGTGTCGTAATGACTCCCGGTCAGGAGGCGCCGCGCCTCCCGGTCGCGACCGTGGTAAACGGCGACGACGTTGCCGACCGCGTCGATGGCGACTTCGTCGAAGCCGCAGTCGTCGCGCATCCACGCGGTCAGTTGCGCCGCCGCGGCCCGATGGGCGTCGGTCAGGTACGTCACCGTCAGCTCGCCGCGCTCGCCGTGACCCGCGTCGCTGTGGCAAGCGAGCTCGGCGGCCCAGTCGAGAATGCGGTTGCCGAGGACCGGCTCGATGCCGAGCTTCTCGTCGAGCCGGATCTCGGCGATCCGATGGATGTTGCGGAGCGCCTCGGCGCGCTCGAAATCCGGCGGATGGCGCAGGCGCCGCTCGAACGTCGCGAAGATTTCCATCTTCGCGAGGCCGGTGCCGCGCGGACCCCGCACCGCCAGAATGAATGGAAAGCCGAAGCGCGCCTCGTAGGCTGCATTGAGGTTGGCGATCCGCGCCAGCTCGTCGGCCGCGCATTGCATGAGACCGGCGCGGCCCTGCTCGTCCGTCGATTCGCGCGTGAGCGCCCCCGTCTGCATCGCGCGACCTGCAAGCTGCGGGTGCGCGCGAATCAACGCGAGGCGATCGTCGTCCGGCGAATGACGCACGACCTCGACGAGCGCGCGCTTGAGCGCCGCCGGCGTCGCGAACGGCCGCGCCGCGTACGCGCGCTCCACGACCCACGGCGAATGCTCATAGATGCCGGCGAGCAGCGACGCGAAAGCCGCCGGATCGGCGCGATTCAGTTCGTCGAGGGTAACGGCCATCGGTCGATCCTATGCGCCACGGAAGCAGGAGAAGCCCCACGGCGTCAGCTTGAACGGCAAGTGATAGTGCTGCTCGGGATCGTCGATCCCGAAGCGAAACGCGGCGACGTCGAGAAACGGCGTTGCCGGCAGCGCGAAACCGGCTCGCGCGTAGAAGGCGCCGACGTGCAGGAGGACTTCATGACGTCCACGCGCCCAACGCCGGGCGAGCGCCGGATCGTCGAGGACCCCCGTCGCCGAAATCCGCGCGTCGGCGAGACACTGCCGCGAAGGCTCGAGCGCAAACACTTCGACCCGCATTCCGCTCGCGACGACGCCACGCGCGACGTCGACGACGTGAATCGACAGGCCCGGCATCGCGATCGATCCTCGTCCGCCCTCAGCGCGACAGTTGTCGCGACAACCCGGCGAAGCGCTCGGCGAGCAGCATCAGCGCGATCGTCACGAGGATGATCACGCCGGAAATGGCCGCCGTCCGCACGTCGAGATTCGTGTCGATCTGCTGCCAGAGGTGGATCGGCAGCACCTCGGTGCGTTCGTCGGCGAGGAACAGCGACACCGGCACGTTATCGAACGACGCCATGAACGCGAGGAACGCCCCGGCCCCGACGCCGCGGCCGATCAGCGGCAGCGTGACGCGGCGGAACGTCGTGAAGCGGCCTGCGCCGAGGCTCGCCGAGGCGTCGAAGAGCGCCGGGTCGACCTGCGCCAGCGCGGCGATCGTCGTGCGCAGGACGAACGGCACGCAGACGACGACGTGGCCGACGACGAGCAGCGGAATCGACGGATGGAAACCGAGCAGGTGAATGTAGACGAGCGCCGCGAACCCGAACGCGAGCGCAGGCAGGATGAGCGGCGACATGAACAGCACGTCGGCGACTCGCGCGAAGCGGGTCTGGCTGCGTGCGATGCCGAGCGCAGCCGCCGTGCCGAGGAGGACCGATGCCAGCGTCGTCCAGAATGCAACCACCAGGCTGTTCCACGCGGCGGCCTGCATCTGGTCGGCATCGACGAGGGCGCGATACCAGCGCAGCGAATAGCCCCGAGGCGGGAAGCGCAGCGATTCGGTCGCGGTGAACGACGTGAGCAGCACGATGATCGTCGGCCCCACCAGGAACACGACGGCGACTGCGGTCAGGACGCCGAAGACGATGCGCTGCGAGCGCACGTCCCATGGCAGGGTCTGCGTCCGCGGAACGGGACGCATGGCGCGGAAGCGATCCTCAGCGACTGTCGCCATACGCCTTGCTCCCGCGACCGATACGGTTCAGCGCGTAAATGACGATCATCACCGCGATCGTGAAGACCACCGAGATCGCCGCCGCGAACGGCCAGTTGTTCGCGCCGATCGCCTGCTGGTAGATGTGCAGCGGCATGTAGACGAGCCGCGCCCCACCGATCAGCGTCTGCGTGACGAACGCGGTCGCGCAGGCCGAGAAAACGAGGATGCACCCGGCCACGAGTCCGGGCGCGGACAGGGGCAGCGTGACACGAAAGAACGTCCGCCAGGCTCCCGCGCCGAGTGCCGCGGAGGCGTCACCGAGATTCGGATCGATCCGCGAAAGCGTCGCGAACAGCGGCAGCACCATCAGCGGCATCTGCACCTGCGCGAGGACCGCGATCACGCCGGTCTCCGTGAACAGCAACGGCACCGGCTCGTCGACGACGTGCAGCGCGCGGAGCACGTCGTTCATCACGCCTTCGCGGCCGAGGATCACGATCCACGCGAAGGTCCGCACGACGACGCTGGTCAGGATCGGCAACACGACGACGAATACCAGCGCGCTTTGCCAGCGCGCCGGCACGCGCGAGCAGACCCACGCGATCGGGTAGCCGAAGACGAGGCAGACGAGCGTCGCGCGGACGGCGAGCCACAGCGTCGACCCGAGGATGCTCAGGTTGAACGTGTCGCCGAAGAACTTCGCATATTGCGCGATCGAGAACGACGTCATGCCGGCGTCGGCGTGCAGGCTCAGCGCGACCAGCACGCAGAACGGCGCGACGAAGCAGACGACGAAGAGCGATGCGAGCGGCAGCGCGAGCGGCCACTCGTCGCGAGTCGCGGCCGTGGCCATCCGCTACGCCGGCGCCGGCACAAGCGCGGCAGGCACCCGGGCCGCTGCGAACGCGGCGCCGCCTGCCGCTTCCATCCGACCGATCGTCGCGCTCAGAGCTTGATCTCGCGGTTGAAGCGCTCGATCAGCGCCGTGCGCTGCGGATTGATCTTCGTCCAGTCGAAGCCGCGGATCCTGGCGAGGTCGGCGGGCGTCTTCGCAACGGTGTCGACGATCGCCGGCGACAGCGGAACCTTCGAGTTGGTCGGGATGATGTCGTACGGCGGCTTCTCCATCTCCGACTGCATGTCCGCGGCGAGATGCGAATCGACATACGCCACGGCGAGGTCGGGCTCGACCGCGTTCTTCGTCACGTGCAGGCTGGTGGTCCAGCCGACGAGACCGGTGTCGGGCACGACGAACTCGACGGGAACGCCCTTCGCCTTCAGCGTCTGCACGAAGTTGAAGTTGTACGGCGCGATGTCGACCTGTTCCTGCTGCCACAGCGTCGCGTAGGCACCGAGATTGGCGGCGACGGCGCCGACGTTCGGGAGCATCTCCCGCAGGGCCTTGAAGCCGGGATCGAAGTTCGTCTCGCTGCCGCCCTTGATGCGGTTCAACTCGGCGAGGAACGCCATGCCGAGCTGGCTGTTGAGCGCGGTCAGGCCCACGCGGCCCTTGTACGCGGGATTCAGCAGTTCGTCGTACGACTTGGGCGGCGTCTTGATCTTCTTCGGGTTGTAGCCGATGCCGATCACCTGCAGCGAGATCTTCGGTCCCCACTTGTCCTGATAAGCGGGAAAAAGGTCCTTGAAGTTGGGCGACTTCGCGGCCGGATATTCGTCGATCAATCCCTGCTTCGCCGCGTCGTAGACCTGCGGCTCGTCGAGGATCGCGACGTCGAACGGCGGCCGGCCGCCCTTCGCTGCCTCCAGCTTCGCGATCTGCTCGGTCGCGAGCTGGATGCTCTGCGTGACGCTCGCGCCGGTGCGTTTCTTGAAATAGGGCGCGAGCAGATTCCGATGCGCCTCGTTCCACGTGCCGGGAAACGTCGCGACGACGAGCGTCTTCGACTGCGCCTGCGCGCGGAACGGCAGCATGGCGAGAAGGCCCGCGCCGGCGCCCGCACCCAGCACCTGCCTGCGGCTTACACGTGTTGTCATGAGCTCCTCCTTGACGAAAGAAACGATTTCGATACGCACACGCATGCTTCAGGCAAGCCCTTGCGGTTCGGCGGCGAACACGTTGCACGCCTCGCGCGCGACCGGCGCGATGTGCACCCGCTCGCCGGGCGACAAAAGCCGCGTGCCGGCGTCGCGGGGCTCGCTGACCCGGAACGGCGTCCCGCTTTCCGTCTCGGCCTCGTACATCACGTGCGGCCCGAGCGGCAGCACGGCCTTGATCGTCGCCGCGACTGCGCCTTCCACACGTGCGGCGTGAATGCGCAGCTGCTCGGGGCGTACCGACAGCACGACGCGTGCGCCTCGCGGAAGCGCACCCGCTGGCGCGGCGGCAATCAGGGCGCCGTCGTCGAGGCGAACGACGCCCTGCGTCTCGTCGGCGAGCTCGCCGGGCAGCAGGTTCGTCGTGCCGACGAACTGGTTCACGAACATCGTCCGCGGGCGGTCGTAGACGTCCGTCGGCGACGCGAGCTGCTCGATGCGGCCCCGGTTCATCACGGCGATGCGCTCCGCCATCGACAACGCCTCCTCCTGGTCGTGCGTGACGAGGATCGTCGTGATGCCGTACTCGCGCTGCAGGCGCTTGACTTCGATTTGCATGTCGAGCCGCAGGTTCTTGTCGAGGGCGCCGAACGGCTCGTCGAGGAGCAGGATCTTCGGATCGACCGCGAGCGAGCGCGCGAGGGCGACGCGCTGTTGCTGGCCACCGGACAGCTGGCGCGGCAACCGGCGGGCGAACGCTTCCATGTGCACGAGGCGCAGCATGTCGGCAACGCGCGCCGCGATCCGCGCCTTGGGCAGCCGTCGGGCCGACAACCCGTAGGCGACGTTCTCCTCGACCGTCATGTGCGGGAAGAGCGCGTAATTCTGGAACACGATCCCGGCGCCGCGGCGCGTCGGCGCGAGATGATCGACGGGCTCGTTGTCGAAGAGCACGCGACCTTCGCTCTGCGCGATGAAGCCCGCGATGATCCGCAGCAGCGTCGACTTGCCGCACCCGCTCGGCCCGAGCAGCGCGACGAGCTCGCCGCCGGCGATGTCGAGCGTGATGTCGTCGACGGCCGCGACCTCGCCGAAGCGGTGCGTTACCCGCTCGAGCGTCAGCCGGTGGCCGGTTCGTGCGGACGCTTGCGGCATCGGGATACGGAGGTCGCAGCGATCAACTGCCGCGGTACGTCGAGTACGCCCACGGCGAGCACAGCAGCGGGACGTGATAGTGCGCGGCCGGGTCGGCAATCGCGAAGCGGATCGGCACGCGATCGAGAAATGGCGGGTCGGCGAGCGCGCGTCCCTGGCGGCGGTAGTAGTCGGCGACGTGAAAGGTCAGCTCGAATACGCCGCGTCGCATCGCATCGCCGGCCAGCAGCGGCTCGTCGGTGCGACCTTCGGCATTGGTGTACACGGTCCGGGTCGCTTGCGCGCCGTTGCCGCCGGCGGCCGCGAAATCGATCCGCATGCCGGCCGCCGGAGTGCCGCCGGCCGTGTCGAGCACGTGCGTCGTGAGCCTGCCCATCGCTTCACCACATCCGCCGCGCATGGCGAACGCGCGATCATTCTTGACGCCCGAGATTGCTGTCCAATATATTGTTCGACTCGTTCAATACGTTGTCCATATGGATCTGCGGCACCTGCGCTACTTCGCGACGCTCGCGCAGGAGCGCAATTTCACGCGGGCGGCTGCGCGCCTCAACGTCTCGCAGCCGCCGCTGTCGCAGCAGATCAAGGCCCTGGAGAACGAGCTCGGCGCGCCGCTCTTCGTGCGCACGAGCCGCCGCGTCGACTTGACCGCCGCGGGTCACGTGTTTCTCGTGCACGCGAACGCGATCCTCGAACGCGTCGAGCAGGCGTGCGCCGAGGCGCGCGCGGTCGGCGCCGGCCATCTCGGCACGCTGGACATCGGCTCGAGCAGCTCGCTTCTGCTCGGCCCGCTTCCGCAGGTCATCGCCGGTTACCGCCGCGCGTTCCCGGGCGTCAAGGTCGCGCTGCACGAGATGACGCCGGCGGCGCAACTCACCGCGTTGCGCGACCGGCGCCTCGACGTGAGCTTCTCGCGCACGCCGGTCGAAGACGAGAACTTCACGACCGAGCTCGCCTGGCACGACCCGGTCGTCGCCGCGCTGCCCCGCAACCATCGCCTGCTGGCGCGGCGCAAGCTTGCGCTCAAGGACTTCGCCGGCGAGGAATTCGTCATGCTGCGGCTCGATTCGTCGGCGTTCGCCGCGTACCTGCATCAATGCTGCGTCGGCGCGGGGTTCCTGCCGCGCGCCTCGCAGTACGTCGTCGAGTCGCAGGCGATGCCGAGCCTCGTCGCCGCGGGGCTCGGCGTCGCGCTCGTGCCCGCGTCGCTTGCGCGCGTGCACCGGCAGGGGGTCGAATATCGCACGCTGAACGGCGCAGTGCCACGCGCGGACGTCCACGCGTCGACGCGGCGCGGCGACACTTCGGCAACGGTCCGCAACTTCCTGGAGAAGGCTCGCGAAATCCTGGCGCGGAAGTAGCGCTCCACATTGGTTGGGAGCCATGCGACGGGAACGGTCCGCGCGAGCGCAAACGTTGGCGCTCGAAGGCAGGCGAGCCAGCGCGCCCGGCTCCGAGTCCGCAAACGATGCCGATGTGCGCACCGTCGCCGTTACCGAGTCGTCGTCCCCCTGCTAACATGCACCGATGCCGACCGCGCTGCCGCCGCTGACGCCGCTCGACGACGGCGACCTCCCCTTCGACGCGATCGACCCGGCGCCGCGCCTTTTGATGGGGCCGGGGCCGATCAACGCGCATCCGCGCGTGCTGCAGGCGCTCGCTTCGCCGCTCCTCGGGCAGTTCGATCCGCAGTTCCGCGTGTACATGAAGGAGACGATGAGCCTTTATCGGCGCGTCTTCGATACGCGCAATCGCTGGACGTTCCTGGTCGACGGGACCGCTCGCGCCGCGATCGAGTGTGCGATGGTTTCCGCGGTCGAGCCCGGCCAACGCGTCCTCGTGCTGTCGTTCGGCCGCTTCGGCCAATTGCTGAGCGAGATCGCACGCCGCGTCGGCGCCGACGTGCACGTCGTCGAGACCGAATGGGGCAACGTGTTCCAGCCGGAGCAGGTCGAAGAGGCGCTGCGCCGCGTGTCGCCTGCGCTCGTCGCCGTCTGCCACGGCGACACGTCGACGACGATGGCGCAGCCGCTCGAGGCGCTCGCCGCGCTCTGCAGCGCGCACGGCGCCATGCTGCAGGTCGACGCCACCGCGACGCTCGGCGGCATGCCGCTGCCCGTCGATGCGTTGCATATCGACTGTGCAACTGCGGGCCTGCAGAAATGCCTCGGCGGTCCGTCGGGATCGGCGCCGATCACGCTGTCGGAGCGAATGGCGCAAACCGTCTACCGGCGCCGGCACGTCGAGGAAGGCCTGCGCGGTCCCGACTACACGCCGGGTGAAGGCGAAATCGTCGCATCGAACTATTTCGATCTCGCGATGCTGCTCGATTACTGGAGCGACCGCGGTCTCAACCATCACACCGAGGCGACGTCGATGCTCTACGCGGCGCGCGAGTGCGGTCGGCTGTTCGTCGAGGAAGGGCGCGAGCACGCGTTTCGTCGCCACGCGCAAGCCGGCCGCGCGCTCGCCGCCGGCCTCGACGCGATGGGCCTGCGCATCTTCGGCGATCGCGCCGCCAAGATGCCGCACGTGACGGGTGTGCACATCCCGGAGGGCGTCGGCGGCGACCGCGTGCGGGCGGCGCTGCTTGCCGATTTCAACATCGAGATCGGCACGTCGTTCGGTCGGTTGCACGGCCGGATCTGGCGCATCGGCACGATGGGCGTCAATGCCCGCGAGGACGCGGTGCTGGCGACGCTCGCCGCGCTGGAAGCGGTCCTCTCCGCCGAGCATGCGAAGCTGCCGCGTGGCGCGGCGGTCGACGCGGCCCGCGCCGTCTATCGGGAAGCCGAAGGAGCGCGCCCGGGCGTCGCTTCATGACCCGCGCCATCCGCTTCGTCCTGAACGGCGAGCCGGTCGAGGTCGACGACGTTGCGCCGCAGACGACGCTGCTCGAATATCTGCGCGAAGCGCGCCGGTTGACGGGCACCAAGGAGGGCTGCGCCGAAGGCGACTGCGGCGCGTGCACCGTCGTGCTCGCGCAGCGACGCGGCGGGGCGCTCGCCTGGAAGCCGATCAACGCGTGCATCCGCCTGCTGCCGTCCGTCGACGGCAAGGCCGTGTTCACCGTCGAGAGCTTGAAAGCGCACGATGGCACGTTGCATCCGTTGCAGAAGGCGCTCGTCGAGTGCCACGCATCGCAGTGCGGCTTCTGCACGCCTGGCTTCGCGATGAGCCTCTTCGGCCTCTACAAGAACGCTCGGACGCCGTCGACCGCGGACATCCACGACGCGCTCTCGGGAAACCTGTGCCGCTGCACCGGCTACCGGCCGATCGTCGATGCCGCGAAGCGAATGTATGCGCTGCCGCATGCGCACGGCTGGCGCGGGCCCGGCCTCGCCGCCGATGGCACGCGCGTCGTCAGCGAGGAGGAGGAGCGGCTCGCCGAGCGGCTCGCGATGCTGGCCGGCGACGACGCGCTCGACTGTGTCCGCGACGGGAAGCGCTGGACCGCCCCGCGCACGATGGACGAGCTCGCTCGCGCCTGTGCCGAGCGTCCGGCTGCACGCATCGTCGCGGGGATGACGGACATCGGACTGTGGGTCACCAAGGAGCTGCGCGACCTCGACGACGTCATCTACGTCGGCGACGTCGAGGCGCTGACGAACGTCCGCGAGACCGATGACGGCGTCGAAATCGGCGCGGCGGTCACGCTGGCCGAGGCGATGGCGGTGCTCGATCGCCTCTACCCCGAATTGCACGAAGCGTGGCAGCGCTTCGCGTCGGTCCCGATCCGCAACAGCGCGACGCTCGTCGGCAACGTCGCCAACGGCTCGCCGATCGGCGATTCGATGCCGATGCTGCTCGCGCTCGACGCGCGCGTGGTCCTGCATGGCAGCGACGAGCGCTGCAGCGCCGCCTCGAAGCCCGCATTGCGCCCTCGCGGGGGTGAGCGAAACGGCGAAGCCGCGAGCGTGGGGGGATCCTACGAGCGCGAAGTGCCGCTCGACGGCTTCTACCCCGGCTATCGCAAGACGGCGCGCGCGCCCGGCGAGTTCGTCGCCGCCATTCGCATCCCGGCCGCAAGCGACCGCCTGCTGCTGCGCGCCTACAAGATCAGCAAGCGCTACGATCAGGACATCTCCGCGGTCTTCGCCTGCTTCGCGCTCGACGTCGAGGGCAACGTCGTGCGCGCCGCCCGCATCGGCTGCGGCGGCGTCGCCGCGACGCCCGTGCGCGCACGCAAGACCGAGAGGCTGCTGACGGGCGCGCGGTGGGACGACGCGCTCGCCGAACGCGCGGCGCTGACCCTTCGTGACGAATTCGCGCCGATCGACGACATGCGCGCGACGGCCGACTATCGACGCCACGTGCTCGCGAACCTGATGCGACGCTTCCGCCTCGAGACCTCGGGCGCCGCGCCGGTCACGCGCGTCGAGGCGCTGGTGCCGGAGATCCGGTGAACGCACCGCGTCCGCCGTGGGATGCGGCCGCCCTCGTCGGCGTGGCGGTCCCGCACGACTCGGCGGCGCTGCACGCCGCCGGCGAGGCGCATTACACCGACGACCTGCCGGAACCGCGCGACACGCTGCACGCGGCGCTCGGCGTCAGTCCGCTCGCGCACGGAATCCTCCAAAGCCTCGACGTCGACGCGGTCCGCGACGCTCCCGGCGTCGTCGCGGTGATCACGGCGTCCGACTTCGCCGTCAACGACGTGGGTCCCATCGAAGCCGACGATCCGATCCTCGCCGATGGCGTCGTGCATTTCGCCGGACAACCGGTGTTCGCCGTCGCCGCCACGAGCGTGCATGCCGCTCGCCGGGCGGCGAAGCTCGGGCGCCTCGCGATCGAGCCGCTGCCGGCGATCCTCACGATCGACGAGGCGCTCGCAGCGGAATCGTACGTGCTGCCGCCGGTGCACGTCGTTCGCGGTGAGCCGCAACGCGCGCTCGCCGCCGCGCCGCATCGGCTGCAGGGTCGCATCGAAAACGGCGGGCAGGATCACTTCTACCTGGAAGGACAGATCGCGCTTGCCATCCCCCGCGAGCAGGACGGCATGCACGTGCACGTGTCCACGCAGCATCCGGGGGAAGTGCAGCTCCTCGTCGCACGCGCGCTGGGACTCCCGGTCCCCGCCGTCGTCGTCGAATGCCGGCGCATGGGCGGCGGTTTCGGCGGCAAGGAAACGCAGATGTCGCTCTTCGCCTGCGTCGCGGCGCGGCTCGCACGCGCCACCGGCCGGGCGGTGAAGCTGCGCCTCGATCGCGACGACGACATGCGGTCGACCGGCAAGCGCCACGCGTTCGAGCATCGCTACGACGTCGGCTTCGACGACGCCGGCCGCATCGTCGCGCTCGACGTGACGCTCGCGTCGCGCTGCGGCTTCTCGGCCGACCTCTCGGGCCCCGTCAACGATCGCGCCGCGTTTCACGTCGACAACACCTACTGGCTGCCGAACGTCGCGATCCATTCTTATCGCTGCAGGACGAACACCGTCTCGGACACCGCTTTCCGCGGCTTCGGCGGGCCGCAGGGAATGTTCGCGATCGAAGCGGTCCTGGACGACATCGCGCGGACGCTCGGCCTCGACCCGCTCGACGTGCGCAAGGCGAACCTCTACGGCATCGACGAGCGCGACGTGACGCCGTACCGGATGACGGTCGAGGACAACATCGCGCCGGCGCTGATCGACGCGCTCGAGCTCCGCGCCAACTATCGCGCGCGACGGCGCGACATCGTGCAATGGAACCGGACGAGCCCCGTCGTCAAGCGCGGGCTCGCGCTGACGCCGGTCAAGTTCGGCATCTCGTTCACGGCGACGCACTACAACCAGGCCGGCGCACTCGTGCACGTCTATCGCGACGGCACCGTGCTGCTCAATCACGGCGGCACGGAGATGGGCCAGGGGCTGTTCGTCAAGGTGCAGCAGGTGGTTGCGCACGAGCTCGGCCTGGCGCTCGAAGTGGTTCGCGTGTCGGCATCCGACACGAGCAAGGTGCCGAATGCCTCACCGACGGCCGCCTCGTCGGGCAGCGACATGAACGGCATGGCGGCGCAGGCGGCGGCGCGGACGCTGCGCGAGCGGCTGGCGGCGTTCGCCGCCAGCGAATACGGCGTGCCGGTCGCGCGCGTGCGGTTCGCCGGGGGCGGCATCGTCGCCGTCGGGGATGCGCGACTGCCGTTCTCCGAACTCGTGCAGAAGGCGTACCACGCGCGCGTGCCGCTCTCGGCGACGGGCTTCTACGCGACGCCGAAGATCCATTACGACCGCAAGACGCTTACCGGCCGCCCGTTCTTCTACTTCGCGTATGGCGCCGCCGTCAGCGAAGTGGCGATCGACACGCTGACCGGCGAGCACCGGCTGCTCGCGGTCGACATCCTCCACGACGTCGGCACGTCGCTCAACCCGGCGATCGACCGCGGGCAGATCGAGGGGGGCTTCGTCCAGGGCTACGGCTGGCTCACGATGGAAGAGCTGTGCTGGAACGCGAAGGGTGAGCTCACGACGCACGCGCCGTCGACGTACAAGATCCCGACGTCGCGCGACGCGCCGCCGCGCTTCGACGTCGCGTTCTACGGCGAGCCCAATCGCGAGGAGACGATCCATCGGTCGAAGGCCGTCGGCGAGCCGCCGCTGATGCTCGCGCTGTCCGCGTTCCACGCCCTGCGCGACGCGATCGCGAGCGTTGCCGACTACCGATACGCGCCACGACTGTCGTCGCCGGCGACGCCGGAGCGCGTGCTGGCCGCCATCGACCGACTGCGCTCGCCGAGCCGATGAACGACGTCGTGACGTGGCTCGCGGCGCTCGAGCGCACGCTGGAGCGCGAGGGCGAGGCGGTCCTCGTCGTCGTCGCCGCGGCGAGAGGGTCGACGCCGCGCGAAACGGGCGCCGCGATGGTCGTCACGCGCGACGCGGCGATCGGATCCATCGGGGGCGGCCATCTCGAGTTCGAGGCGACGCGCATCGCCCGCGACGCGCTCGCGCGGGAGGCGGCCGGCACGTTCGTCGTCCGCTATCCGCTCGCGGCAAGCCTCGGCCAGTGCTGCGGCGGCGTGGCGACGCTCGCGTTCTCGCGGGTCCGCGCCACTGCGGGGACGTGGCTCGACGCGGCGTCGGGTTGCGCCCGCACCGGCGCGCCTTTCGCGATCGTGACGCGCGTCGGCGGTGACGAAGACGCAGGCGGGCGCCTCGTCGTGACGGCCGACGACGTCCGCGGCACGCTCGGCGACGTCGGCGTCGATTCCGACGCGATCGGCGTCGCCCGCGCGCGGCTCGCAGCCGGCAGCGACGGCGCCGCGCTCGTCGCGTTCGAGCACGACGGCGGCGCACCGCTGCTCGTCCACGTCGTGCGGTCGAGCTTCTTTCCCGTGCTCGTCTTCGGCAACGGACATGTGGGGCGGGCACTCGTGACGGCGCTGGGCGTCGTGCCCGCACAAGTGCGCTGGATCGACGCGCGCGCGGCGGACTTCCCTGCGCACGCGGCGCCGAACGTCGAGATCGTTGCAACCGACGCGCCCGAAGAGGCGCTCGCCGACGCGCCGCCCGGGGCTTTCGTCGTCATCTCGACGCACAGCCATGCGCTCGATCTCGTGCTCGTCGAAGCCGCTCTCCGCCGTGACGACTGGGCGTACGTGGGCCTGATCGGCTCGCAGTCGAAGCGCGCGCAATTCGAGCGCCGCCTCGCCGCGCGCGGCATCGCCGATCCGTTCGCGCAGATCCGCTGTCCGATCGGGACCGCCGTCGCCCTCCAGGGCAAGCACCCCGGCATCATCGCACTCGCGATCGCAGCCGAACTGCTCGTGGTGCGCCAAGAGCGCGCGCGACGCGTCGACGCCGGGCGCGGCCTCGCGCAGGTTCCCAAGCTGAAGCGGACCTGAAGACGTTGTAAATGTTGCAAGATTTTTCAGCCCCGACGGGCCCGCCGGGGGAATCCTGCTTTGTCCGCTTCGTCCAACGAATACCTTGGTAACGGAGGTATGCGTGATGAGAGAGAAGCGTTGGCAAGACTGGCTCAACCTGCTGATCGGCATCTGGCTGTTCATCTCGCCGTGGGTGATCGGCTTCGCGGCCGCCGACCGCGCGGCGTCGTGGAACGCCTGGATCCTGGGCGTCGCGATCGTCGTGTTCTCGGCGTTCGCCGTGTCGCTGCCGCAGATCTGGGAAGAGGTCGTCAACATCGTGCTCGGCATCTGGATGGTGATCTCCTCGTGGGTGATCGGCATCGCGAGCCGCCAGGCCGAGACGAACGCCGTCATCGTCGGCCTGCTCGTGATCCTGTTCGCCGCGTGGGCGATGGCCATGCGCCGCGACTGGCACGACAAGGCAACCACCAGCATCCAGCAGTAGCGGAATGCAGCGTCGTGCGGGGCCGGGACGCCGGTCGACAAGACGCGGCCGAAGGGCCCCGATTCATTGAAGAAGGAGGCGATCGATGTTGCGAACGGTGAAGGAACTCACGGGCCTCGGCGTCGCCGCCCGCGACGGCGATCTCGGCAAGGTCAAGGACGCGTATTTCGACGACGAGCGCTGGGTGATCCGCCATCTCGTCGTCGACGCCGGAGGCTGGCTCACGGACCGCAAGGTGCTCGTGTCCCCGCGCGCCGTACGCGGCGTCGACTGGGACGGCGAGCGGATCGCCGTCGACCTGACGAAGCAGCAACTCGAGGATAGCCCGGGGATCGACACGGATCGACCGGTGTCGCGGCAGCACGAGATCGACTACCACCGCTACTTCGGCTATCCCAACTACTGGGAAGGCGCGAACCTCTGGGGCGCGACGATGGTGCCCTATCCATGGGTCGGAACGTCGGTCGATCCGTTCGTGCCGCCGGCGCCGGTCGATCCCGCCGTCGCCCGCGAACTTCAGGGCCGCGAAGACGAGGAGATGAACGACGCCGACGTGCATCTGCGAAGCTGCGACGAGGTGATCGGCTACGACATCGTTGCGACGGACGGCTCGATCGGCGAGGCCGACGATTTCGTCTTCGACGACGATACGTTTGCGATCCGCAACCTGGTCGTCGACACGCGGAAGTGGTTGCCGGGCAAGCACGTGCTGTTGTCGACGTCGGAGATCGAGCGCGTGAGCTGGGAGAACCACGAGGTATACGTCAAGCTCACGCGCGACGCAGTGAGGAACCGGCCCGAATACGATCGCTCGCGACCGGTTTCGGCGGGCGACGCCATCGCCCGCGCCGTGGGGGCGGCGCCGGCGCCCTGAGCTGCAGCCCGCCCGGGTGCGGGCTTCCCCCGACGGCTCAGGAACCGCAGCGCGCGCCGCCCGGGCGGCCGAGGTAGATTTCGCAAAGCCGCCGCCGTCCCGGATAATGCCGCCCTCATGGCGGATACCTCCGAAGTTCCGCGGCTTTCGCTGCGGGGCATCACCAAGCGCTATCCCACCGTTCTCGCCAACGACGGCATCGATCTCGACGTGATGCCGGGCGAGATCCACGCGGTGCTCGGCGAGAACGGCGCCGGCAAGTCGACGCTGATGAAGATCATCTACGGCATCGTCGAGCCGGACGCGGGCACGATCCGCTGGGAGGGCGAGGACGTTCGAGTCGACAATCCGGCGCGCGCGCGTCGGCTCGGCATCGGCATGGTGTTCCAGCATTTCTCGCTGTTCGAGACGTTGAGCGTCGCCGACAACATCCGCCTCGCGCTCGAGCCGCGCCAGACGAAGCGACTGCGCCGGCGCATCCGCGACGTCTCGGCACGCTACGGCCTGCCGCTCGTTCCCGCGCGTCGCATCCACACGATGTCGGTCGGCGAGCGCCAGCGCGTTGAGATCGTCCGCTGCCTGCTGCAGGATCCACGGCTCCTGATCATGGACGAGCCGACGTCGGTGCTGACGCCGCAGGCGACGTTGCACCTGTTCGACACGTTGCGCGCGCTCGCCGGCAACGGCTGCAGCATCCTCTACATCAGCCACAAGCTCGAGGAAATTCGTGCGCTCTGCCATCGCGCGACGGTGCTTCGCGCCGGGCGCGTGACCGGCGAGTGCGACCCGCGCCGCGAGACGACGGCGTCGCTCGCGCGGATGATGATCGGCGGCGAGCTGCCGCATCCGGTGCATCGCGTCCCGCGCAGCGGCGCGCAGGCGCTCTGCGTCGACGCGTTGCATCTGCGCGCCGACGATCCGTTCGGCACGTCGCTGTCCGGCGTGGCCTTCGACGTGCGCGAAGGCGAGATCGTCGGCATCGCCGGCGTGTCGGGCAACGGGCAGAAGGAACTGCTCGCGGCGCTGTCGGGCGAGCGCACGCTCGCGCGGGCGAACGCGATCACGCTCTGCGGCACGCCGGTCGGCTCGCTCGACGCCTCCGCGCGGCGCAGGCTCGGGCTCGCGTTCATTCCGGAGGATCGCCTCGGGCGCGGCGCGGTGCCCGAGATGACGCTCGCCGACAACGCGCTTCTGACCGCGCGCGGCGACGGCAACGTCGTGCGCGGGCTCGTGCGGACGAGCGCCGTCGTCGCGTTCACGAAGCGCGTGATCGCAACGTTCGGTGTGAAGGCGAGCGGTCCCGGCGCGATCGCGCGGAGCCTCTCGGGAGGCAACCTGCAGAAGTTCATCGTCGGCCGCGAGATCGGCCAGCGGCCGAAGGTGCTGATCGCGGCGCAGCCGACATGGGGCGTCGACGTCGGAGCCGCCGCGCAGATCCGCCAGGCACTGATCGACCTCTCCGAACGCGGCGTCGCGGTGCTGGTGGTCTCCGAGGAGCTCGACGAGCTGCTCGAGATCTGCGACCGGCTCGCGGTGATCGCGCAGGGACGGCTCTCGACGCCAAAGCCGGTGCGCGAGACGAGCGCCGAGGAGATCGGCCTGCTAATGGCCGCCGCCTCGCCTCGGGAACCCGAGACGGTGGACGGATGAAAGTGCGTCTCGAGGCGCGGCCCGCGCCTTCGCGAACGGCGATCGTCGCGGCGCCGCTCCTCGCCGCGTTCTTGACGCTCTGCGTGGGCTTCGTCGTCTTCGGCGCGCTCGGCAAGAATCCGCTCGTCGCATTCGACGCCTTCTTCATCGCGCCCGTCGCGACGCGCTACGGCGTCGCCGAGTTGCTGCTGAAGGCGAGCCCGCTGATGCTGATCGCGACCGGGCTTGCCATCGGATATCGCGCGAACGTCTGGAACATCGGCGCGGAGGGGCAGCTCACGCTAGGCGCCCTCGCGGGCGGGGGCGTCGCGCTCGCCGTCGGCGACGACCAGGTGTCGCCCGCGCTGCTGTTGCCCGCGATGTTCGTCGCCGGGGCCGGCGGCGGCATGCTGTGGGCGGCCATTCCCGCGTGGCTGCGCACGCGCTTCAACGCGAACGAGATCCTGACGTCGCTGATGCTCGTCTATGTCGCGACGCTGCTTCTTTCGTGGCTCGTGCACGGGCCGTGGCGCGATCCGGAAGGCTTCAACTTTCCGCAGTCGAAGATGTTCGGCGCGAGCGCGATGCTGCCGATCCTGCTGCCCGAGACGCGGCTCAACGCGGGCCTTGTCGTCGCGCTCGCCGTCGTCGCGCTCGCATGGCTGTTCGTGCGCCGCCACATCGTCGGCTTCGAGATGCGCGTCGCCGGCTTGTCGGCGGACGCCGCGAATTACGCAGGCATCTCGTGGCGACGCAACATCTGGCTCGGCATGCTCGCCGGAGGTGCCTGCGCGGGGCTCGCCGGCGTGAGCGAAGCCGCCGGCCCCATCGGCCAGCTCCTGCCGTCGATGTCACCCGGCTACGGCTTCGCGGCGATCATCGTCGCGTTCGTGGGGCGGCTCCATCCCGGCGGCATCGCGCTCGCGAGCCTGCTCATGTCGCTGCTGTATCTCGGCGGCGAATCGGCGCAGGTCAACCTTGCGCTGCCGTCCGCGGTCACCGGACTCTTCGAAGGCACGCTGCTGTTCTTCCTGCTCGCGGCGGACGTGCTCGTCAACTATCGTCCCCGGCTCGCGCGCGCCACATGAACGAGAGCGCCGGCCGCGACGCCGACGCGCATGCGCGGCTCCATGCGCGCACGGTGGTCGCTTGAACGAGCTCGCGCCGATCATCGTGCTGACGCTCGCGGCCGGAACACCCCTGGTGTTCGCGGCGCTCGGCGAGCTCGTCGTCGAGAAGTCGGGGGTGCTGAACCTGGGCGTCGAGGGGATGATGCTCGTCGGTGCCATCGCGTCGTTCGTCGTCGCCGCGAAGACCGGCGCGCCGTGGCTCGGCGTCGGCGCGGGCGCGCTCGCCGCGGCGGCCGTGTCGCTGATCTTCGCGGTGATCGTGCTCACGCTGCGGGCGAACCAGGTCGCGACCGGACTCGCCCTTTCGCTGTTCGGCGTCGGGCTCTCCGCGTTCATCGGTCGGCCGTACATGAGCGTCGTCATCGAAGGCATCAAGCCGCTCGCGATACCGGGCCTCAGCACGCTGCCGGTCGTGGGCAAGCTGATCTTCGGACACAACCCGCTCGTCTACGTGTCGATCGCGCTCTTCGTGGCGGTGCAGGCGTTTCTCTATCGCACGCGCGCGGGCCTCGTGCTGCGTGCCGTCGGCGAGGCGCCACAGTCGGCGCACGCGATCGGCTACCGCGTGATTGCGATCCGGTACCTGGCGGTTCTCTTCGGCGGCGCCTGCGCGGGGCTCGCAGGCGCATTCCTCGCTGTCGCGTACACGCCGTCGTGGGTCGAGGGCATGACGGCCGGGCGCGGATGGATCGCGCTCGCACTCGTCGTGTTCGCGTCGTGGAAGCCGTGGCGCGTGATGATCGGCGCGTACCTTTTCGGCAGCGTGACGCTCGCACAATTCCAGGCGCAGGCCGCCGGCGTCGAGGTCGCCTCGCAGCTGCTCGCGATGCTGCCGTATCTCGCGACGATCGTCGTGCTGGCCATCATCTCGCGCGATGCGACGGCGATCCGGCTGAACGCGCCGGCGTCGCTCGGCAAGCCGTACCACCCTGAATAGCAGGGCGTACAATGCCGGCCCATTCCGCTGCCTTTCAAGGAGCATCTCATGTCCCGCATGACCCGTAGAACCGCGCTCGCGACACTCGCCGCATACCCGCTTGCGCTCGCGCTGCCAGCCCGCGCGCAATCGGGTGCGCCGCTCAAGATCGGCTTCATTTACGTGAGCCCGATCGGCGACGCCGGCTGGACGCATCAGCACGACATCGCACGAATCGCGATGGAGAAGAACCTGGCCGGCAAGGTGGCGACGAAATACGTCGAGAACGTGCCGGAGGGCGCCGACGCCGAGCGCGTGATCCGCGAGCTCGCGCAATCGGGCCACAAGCTGATCTTCACGACGTCGTTCGGCTACATGAACCCGACGATCAAGGTCGCGCAGCAGTTTCCGGAGACGTACTTCGAGCACGCGACCGGCTACAAGACGGCGAAGAACGTCGGCACGTACAACGCGCGCTTCTACGAAGGCCGGTACCTCGCGGGCATCGTCGCGGGCAGGATGACGAAGTCGAACGTGGCCGGTTACGTGGCTGCGTTCCCGATTCCCGAAGTCGTCATGGGCATCAACGCGTTCACGCGCGGCATGCGCACGGTGAACCCGAAAGCGGAGACGAAGGTCGTATGGATCAGCACGTGGTTCGATCCGGGCCGCGAGAGCGAAGCGGCGAACACGCTGGTCTCGCAGGGCTGCGACGTGCTCACCCACCACACGGACTCGACGGCGGTCGTGCAGGCGGCCGAGGCGAAGAAGGTTTACGCGGTCGCCTATCACTCGGACATGTCGAAGTACGGACCGAATGCCCAGATCACGGCCGTGACCCACGTGTGGGACAGGTACTACACCGATCGCGCGCGCGCCGCGCTCGCGGGCGCCTGGAAGCCCGATCAGGTGTGGGGCGGCATCAAGGAAGGCATGATCGCAATGGGACCTTTCGGCAAGGACGTGCCCGACGACGCGCGGGCGGCGATGAAGAAGGCCGAGGGCGAGATCGCGGCCGGACGGCTGAATCCGTTCACCGGACCGATGAAGGACAGCGACGGCAAGGAGCGCCTCGCCGCCGGCAAGGCGATCGGCGACGACGCGCTGTCCAAGATGGATTACTACGTCGAAGGCGTGCAGGGCAAGCTGCCCTCGGGCAAGTAACGGGGCCGCATGGCGACGCAGCCGACGAACGGGTACAGCGGCGTCGCCAGAACACTGCACTGGCTCGTATTCGCGCTCGTGTTCGCGCAATACATCGTCGCGATCCTGATGCCGGACATCGGGCGCAACACGGTGCCGGGAACGTTGATCAACCTGCACATGTCGTTCGGCACCGCGATCTTCGCGGCCGTCGTCGTGCGCTGGCTTTGGCGTCTCGCCCATCCGGTGCCGCTCGCGACCGCAGACCTGCCGGTGTGGGAGCAGCGGGCCGCGCGCCTTTTGCACGGAGTCCTCTACCTGCTCCTCGTCGTCGGTCCGTTTCTCGGCTGGATGAATGCTTCGGCGCGCGACTGGACGATCACCGTGTTCGGGCTTTTCGCGCTGCCGCATCTCGTCGCGCCGCATTCGCGGATCGGCATGCAGGCGGGCGATTTGCACACGTTCCTCGCCTGGACGCTGCTGGTGCTGATCGGCCTTCACGTCGCCGCGGCGCTCTATCACTATTTCGTCCGCCAGGACGGTGTGCTGCAGCGGATGCTGCCCGTGGCGCGATAGCGTCGCGCACGCCGTTCGGCCGTCCCGTCCGTGCGATGGCGAGGCGTTCGCTCGAGCGCGTTAGAATCGTGCTGCGCGGGGCAGCCCGTATCGCTTCGCCTGTCGTCATCGCCATCCCTCAGGACATTCCATTGTCGACGAATCCCCGTCTTGCCGTCATGCCCCGCCTGCGCGCGCTGCTCGCCGTGGCGCTCTGCGTCTTCGCCGCTCCGGCCTTCGCCGATCTGTGGGCATACGTCGATGCACAGGGGCGTTCGCACGTCGCCAATCGGCAAGTCGATGCGCGCTACACGCTGTTCTTCAAGGGGGACACGACGCTCGATGCGCCCGAGGCACGCCGTGACGAGCGAAGCGACGCAGTCGACATGCTCGCGCGCACGCGGCTTTACCGACAAGCCACGGATCCGGCGCGGATGCAGCGCTTCGCGCCGCTGATCGAGGCCAATGCGCGCTCCAGCGGCCTCGACCCCGCGCTCGTCCGCGCCGTGGTCGCCGTGGAGTCGGCGTTCGATCCGCATGCGATGTCGGACAAGGGTGCCGTCGGACTGATGCAGGTGCTGCCCGATACCGGCGAGCGCTATGGCGTCCGCGCGGACCGCAAGCGCTCGACAGCCGACAAGCTTTTCGACCCGGCGACGAACCTGCGCGTCGGAACGCGCTACCTGCGCGACCTGCTCGCGCGCTTCGGCAATGATCTGTCGCTCGCGCTCGCCGCATACAACGCGGGCGAAGGCGCCGTGGCGACGCACGCGAACCGCATACCGCCGTTCGCGGAGACGCGCGATTACGTGCGCCTCGTAAGCGCGCTCTACGCCGTCTATCGGCCGGCGGCGTCAGCGCCGGACCGCGCGCGGATCGTCGTGCCGCGCGCGCGATCGCGCTTCGGTTACGCGGACGTCGCGAGCGAGTAACCGGCCTTCGCCAGCGGCAGCACACGAACGCGCTTGCCGGTCGCTGCGGCCAGCGCATTGACGAGCGCCGGCGCGACGCACACCATCGGCGGCTCGCCCATGCCGCCCCAGAATCCGCCGCTTGGCACGAGCACCGCTTCGATCTTCGGCGCATCGCGCAGATGCAGCAGCCGGTAATCGTTGAAGTTGCGCTCGTTGACGCGGCCGTCCGTCAACGTGATCTCGCCGTAAACGATCGCCGACAGGGCGAAGATGATCGCGCCCTCGATCTGCGCCTTCGCGGCGTCCACGTCGACCACGTGTCCCGGATCGACGCCGATCACCACGCGCGACAGGCGGATGCGATTCTGCGCGTCCACCGCAAGCTCGACGACGCCCGCCGTGTAGCTGCCATAGGCGTCGGCAACGGCGATGCCGCGATGCACGCCGCCCGGCACCGGCGTTGACCAGCCAGCGGCCTTCGCGACCGCGTCGAGGATCGCGAGGTCGCGCTTCGCGTGCTCGCCCGCAAGCAGCGCGCGCCGGAACACGTACGGGTCCTGCCCCGCCGCCTGCGCCATCTCGTCGACGAAGCACTCGCGGAAGAACGGATTCTGCGAGTGATAGACCGAACGCCAATAGCCGACCGGCACGTGCGTGTTGCGCAACGAGAAGTCCACCTGCTGGTTCGCGACCGCGTACGGCGAATCGACGAAGCTCGCGCACGCCTGCATGTCGACGCCGTTCTTCATGCGCGACGGTGCCACCGACGCGCTGATCGACGAACACGCGATCTTCGTCTGCCATCCGGTGACGCGCCCCGAAGCGTCGAGGCTCGCCTTCATGCGGGTCAGGCTGATCGGTCGGAAGAAGTCATGCTGCATGTCCTCCTCCCGCGACCACAGCGTCTTGATCGGCGTTCCCGGCATCGCCTTCGCGATCGTCACGCCGTACCTGACGTAATCCTGGAACGCGCCCCTGCGACCGAAGCCGCCGCCGACCTGCGTCTTCGTGAAGTTGACGCTCGCGATCGGCACGCCGCCCGCCTGGGCCGCCGCCATCGCGGAAGCCTCGCCGCTTTGCGTCGGCGCCCACACGTCGAGGCGCGTACGGCCGTCTTCGTCGTGGAACCACGCCGTGCAATTTTGGGGCTCCATCGTCGCGTGATTCAGGTAAGGCGTGAAGTATTCGGCCTCGACGATCTTCGCCGCCTCCGCGAACGCCTGCGCGACGTCGCCGTCCTTGCGCGCCGTCGGCGCGCTGGCGTCGGCGTGGCCGGCCCGCAGATACTCGAGGATCGTCGCGCTCGACTCGCGACCCCTGCCCGCGTCGTCCCACTCGATCTTCAATGCCTTCACCGCCTGGTTCGCGCGCCACCAGTTGTCGGCGACGACGGCAACGGCATCGGCGAGCTGCACGACGCGCTTGACGCCGCGCATCCGCTGCGCTGCCGTCGCGTCGACCGATTTGAGCGACCCGCCGAACACCGGGCATTGCGCGAGCGACGCGTACAGCATGCCGGGCAACGCGACATCGATTGCGTACACGGGCTTGCCGCGCACCTTGTCGGGAAGGTCGAAACGCGGAACGCTGGCGTTGCCAATCAGCGTCCAGTCCTTCGGCTCCTTGAGCTTGACCTCGCGCGGCGGCTCGAGCTTCGCCGCGGCGGCGGCCACCTTGCCGAACGTCGTGCTGCGGCCCGACGCGGCGTGCGAGATCGTTCCGTTGACCACCCGGCACTCGGCGGCGGGAACGCCGAATTCGTT
>DATIEN010000099.1:0-5571 GCA_035455705.1 Casimicrobiaceae bacterium
CGGCCGGTGTCGACGTCGTGCGTCTCAACTTCTCGCATGGCAGTGCCGCCGACCATGTCGAGCGTGCCAAGCTCGTGCGCGAGGTCGCGCGAGCGCAAGGCCGCGAGGTTGCGATCATGGCCGACCTGCAGGGCCCGAAGATCCGCATCGGCAAGTTTGCCGAAGGCAAGGTGGATCTCGTTCCGGGCGCGCGTTTCGTCCTCGACGCTGGCGCCGACCTGGGCGACGCGACGCGCGTGGGCCTCGACTACAAGGAGCTCATCCACGACGTCGGGCCCGGGTCCGTGCTGCTGCTCGACGACGGGCTGATCAAGCTGGAGGTCGAGACCGTCGACGGGCCGCGGATCGTCACACGCGTCGTTCTCGGCGGCGTCCTGTCGAACAACAAGGGCATCAACCGGATGGGTGGCGGGCTCACCGCACCCGCGCTCACGCCGAAGGACATGGAGGACATGAAGACGGCGGCCCTGCTCGAAGCCGATTACCTCGCCGTCTCGTTCCCGAAGAGCAAGGAAGACATGTACATGGCGCGTCAGCTGTTGCGCGCCGCCGGCGGCCGCGCGATGCTGATCGCCAAGATCGAGCGCGCCGAGGCGATTCCCGCGCTCGACGAAATCATCGACTCGTCGGACGGCATCATGGTCGCGCGCGGCGACCTGGCCGTCGAGGTCGGCAATGCCGCGGTGCCGGGCCTGCAGAAGCGGATGCTGCGCGCCGGGCGCGAGCACAACAAGCTCACGATCACGGCGACGCAGATGATGGAGTCGATGATCCACAACCCCGTCCCGACTCGCGCCGAGGTTTCGGACGTGGCGAACGCCGTGCTCGACGGCACCGATGCCGTCATGCTGTCGGCGGAAACCGCGGCGGGACGCTTCCCGGTCGAGACGGTCGAGACGATGGCGCAGATCTGCGTCGAGGCCGAGAAGTCCGATCCGGTTCAGCTCGACCGCGACTTCATGGACCGCACGTTCACGCGCATCGACCAGTCGATCGCGATGGCGACGCTCTTCGCCGCCTACCACCTGCGCGTCAAGGCGATCGCGTCGCTGACCGAATCGGGTTCGACGGCGCTTTGGATGTCGAGGCACAATTGCGGCTGCCCGATTTTCGCCATCACCCCGAAGATCGACACGCAGCGGCGGATGGCGCTGCTTCGTAACGTCACGTCGCTCTACCTCGAGCAGAGCAACGACCGCGACGAGGTGCTGCGCGCCGCCGAGGAGCTTCTGCTCGCGCAGTCGTACGTGCAGCGCGGCGATCTGATCGTGCTCACGATCGGTGAGCCGATGGGCAAGTCCGGCGGAACCAATACGATGAAGATCGTACGGGTAGGAGACCACCGAACGTGATCGCCCACCGTACGATCTCGGCGGCCCCGAACATGCGCGAAGCGCATGCTGAGCGAACGGATGCTCGCGGCGGACGCTCGAATCGGTCGCGTTCGATTCGCGGCGCCTGACCATGCCCGCCCGCATCAACTTCCCCAAGACCGCCCCCGAAGCGTACATGGCGATGCGCGGGCTCGAGGCCTACCTTCGCCAGTGCGGCCTCGAGAAGTCGCTGCTCGAGCTCGTGAAGACGCGCGCGTCCCAGTTGAACGGATGCGCGTACTGCATCGACATGCACACGAAGGACGCGCGCGCGAACGGCGAGACGGAGCAGCGCCTGTTTGCGCTGTCCGCCTGGCGCGACACGCCGTTCTTCTCCGACCGCGAGCGCGCGGCGCTCGCGTGGACCGAGGCGGTGACGCTCGTCGCCGAAGGCCCGATCGAGCAGGAGGACTACGAGGATGCGCGCGAGTACTTCGACGAGAAGTCGCTCGTCGACCTGACGCTGGCGATCGTCGCAATCAACGGCTGGAACCGGCTGTCGATCGCGTTCGCGACGGTTCCCGGCACCTACCGGCCTGCGGTCCCGGAACCGTAGGCTTTCTGGAGTCGAACATGGACCATCCGCTCTATCCCGAGACGACACGAGAAATTCACGCGAAGCGGCGCGAGCTCGCGCCGGAAGCCTATGCGGCATTTCGCGAGTTCGGCCAGAAGGTCTTCGCCGACGGCGCGCTGCCGGGCAAGACCAAGCAGCTGATCGCGGTGGCCGTCGCCCACGTCACGCAGTGCCCGTACTGCATCCGAGGGCACACCGAGGCGGCGCGCAAAGCGGGCGCGACCGAGCAGGAGGTGATGGAAGCGATCTGGGTCGCGGCCGAGATGCGCGCCGGCGCGGCCTACGCGCATGCGAGCCTCGCGATCGATACGATGAATCGTTTCGCCGCCAAGCCGGGCGAATGACGGGAGAACAGCCATGGCCATTCCGCATGCCGGGCCGAACGAGATCATCGACGTGCGGCCGCTCGGCCGCGAGATTCGCGAGCAGGACTCGCAGCTCCTCATTCGTACCGAGCACCTGCAGGTGTTCCGCTACGCGCTCCCTTCGGGCAAGTCGATCCAGGAACACACGGCCGCCGGGTTGATGATCCTCCTGTGCCTGGAAGGCGCCGTCGCGTTCGCTGCCCAGGGGCGCACGCAGACGCTTGGCGCCGGCGACATGCTCTATCTCGCCGACGGCGCGCCGCACTCGCTCGAGGCGCTGGCCGACTCGTCGCTGCTCGTCACGATTCTCCTGCACCGAGTCTGATCGGCGCGCGGGCGACGCCGCACGTCCCAATGTTGGCGCTACCCGGCCGGCATTCCACGAAGGCCGCGTTGCCGCCGCCGTCGAAGCAGCGAACGGGCTGGGCGCTCGCCGTCGCTGCGCTGCTCGCTTCGCACGCGCTGGCCTTCGATCTGGAGGGGCATCGCGGTGCACGGGGGCTCGCGCCGGAGAACACGCTCGCCGCCTTCCGCCGGGCGCTGGCCATCGGCGTGACGACGATCGAAACCGACGTCGCCGTCACGAAGGACCTCGTCGCCGTCATCAGCCACAATCCAAGGCTCGAGCCCGACCTCGTCCGCGACCCCGATGGACGATGGCTCTCGTCCCAGGGGCCCTCGATTCATTCGCTGACGCTCGACCAACTCCGCCGCTACGACATCGGCCGGCTGAATCCCGCGAGCCGCTATGCCCGGCAGTTCCCGGGGCAGGAGCCGAGCGACGGCGAGCGCTTTCCGACGCTGCGCGAGCTCTTCGACCTCGTCAACGCGTCGGGGAAGCCGGTACGGCTCGACATCGAGACGAAAATCACGCCGCACGAGCCGAGCGATACCGTCGACGCTTCGACGTTCGTGCGCCTGATTCTCGCCGAGGCGCGCCGCGCGGAGCTGCTGGATCGGGTGACGATCCAGTCCTTCGACTGGAGAACGCTCCGCGAGGCGAGGCTGCGCGCACCCGGGATCCGGACGGCCTGCCTGACGATCGAATCGAGCGGCATGAACACGATGGCGCAGGGACCGGACGGGGCTTCGCCGTGGCATGCCGGCCTCGTCGACCGCGATTACGCATCCGTACCGGCGCTCGTCGCAGCGGCCGGCTGCAACGTCTGGTCGGCCTTTCATCGCAATCTCACGCCGGCGCTCGTCGCCGACGCGCATGCGCGCAGGCTCGCGGTTCTCGCGTGGACCGTCGACGAGGCGCCGGACATGCGGCGTCTGATCGACATGGGCGTCGACGGCATCATCACCGATTATCCGGATCGGCTGCGCGAGGTGATGGACGAGAAGCGGATGCCGCTGCCGTAGCGCGCGGACGGGAAAAAGAGCCCCGGCCGTAGCCGGGGCTTTCGAACCGCGCGTCGAGGTCGTCGTTATGCCGGTTTGTGCGCGGGCGCGCGCCGGCCGTGCGCGTGCTCGGCGTGCAGATCCAGGTCCTTCGTCTCGTGCAGGAACAGGAACCCGACGGCGGCGCTGACGATCGCGACGACGATCGGATACCAGAGGCCGTAGTAGATGTCGCCGCTCGCGGCCACCATCGCCGTCGCGAGCAGCGGCAGCATGCCGCCGAACCAGCCATTGCCGATGTGATAGGGCAGCGACATCGACGTGTACCGGATGCGCGTCGGGAACAGCTCGACGAGAAACGCGGCGATCGGGCCGTACACCATCGTCACGTACACCATCATGATCCAGAGGATCAGCAGCGTCATGAACCAGTTGATCGCGCTCTTGTCGGCGGCAGCCGGATAGCCGCGGTCCGCGAGGGCCTTCTTGTACGCGGCCTCGTCGTAGCCCTTGATCTCGGTGTCGCCGATCTTGACGACCACGGTACCGGCCGTTTCGGCGGGCAGCGTCGTCGACGTGAACGAGAGTCCGGACTTGGTCAGGAAGTCCTTCGCCTTGTCGCAGTCGCTGAACTGCGACCACGGCCCGACGAAGATGTGGAAGTTGCAGTCGCGCGCCTGCACCGAGATGGGCGTCGCCGACTGAAACTTCTCGAGCGCCGGATTCACGTAGTGCGTGAGTCCCTGGAACAACGGGAAGTAGGTGAGTGCGGCGATCACGCACCCGGCGACGATGATGCGCAGCCGGCCGATGCGATCGGACAGCCAGCCGAAGAAAACGAAGAACGGCGTGCCGAACAGCAGCGCGACGCCGATCAGCGTATACGCGGTGAGCCCGTCGACCTTCAGCGTGATCGTCAGGAAGAACAGCGCGTAGAACTGGCCCGTGTACCAGACGACGCCCTGTCCGATCGTCGCACCGAGCGTCGCCAGGAGCACGTACTTGTTGTTGGGATACCGCAGGAAGCTGTCGCGCAGCGGCGACTTCGATCCGCGGCCCTCGGCCTTCATCCGCTTGAACACCGGCGATTCGTTGAGCTTGAGCCGGATGTAGATCGAGTAGACCAGCAGGATCAGCGACACGAGGAACGGAATGCGCCAGCCCCATTCGGCGAACTGCGCCGGCGTCATCACGCCGCCGAAACGGCAGATGCCGATGACGAGCAGCGACAGGAAGAAGCCGATCGTCGCCGTCGTCTGGATCCACGACGTGTCGTAGCCGCGCTTGCCCTCGGCCGCGTGCTCGGCGACGTACGTCGCGGCACCGCCGTACTCGCCGCCGAGCGCAAGGCCTTGCAGCAGTCGCAGGCTCACGAGCAGGATCGGCGCGGCCCAGCCGATCGAGGCGAACGTCGGCAACAGGCCGACGGCGAACGTCGAGAAGCCCATGACGAGGATGGTGACGAGGAACGTGTACTTGCGGCCGACCAGGTCGCCGACGCGTCCGAAGACCAGCGCGCCGAACGGCCGAACGAGGAAGCCCGCGGCATACGTGGCGAACGCCGACAGCAATGCGGCCGTCGCGTTGCCCTTGGGAAAGAAGACGGCCGCGAAGAACGGCGCGAGCGTCGCGTACAGGTAGAAGTCGTACCACTCGAAAACGGTGCCGAGCGACGACGCGAAGATCACGCGCGTTTCTTCGCGCGAGATTCCCGATTTGCCCATTGCGGGCGGCGCGACGGTAGCCATGCAAGCCCTCCCCTCGAAAGGTCGACGGGCGCCACGCGGCCGGAGGCCGTCGCCCGCGACCGCGGAGGCTAGGCCGATTCGCTTACACGAACCTTACGCATAGGGCGCCGGCGCGCGCGGGAGTCGCACGGTGACGCGCAAGCCCCCCCGCTGCGATGCCGGTG
>DATIEN010000100.1:0-10613 GCA_035455705.1 Casimicrobiaceae bacterium
TCTGCCTCGCCAACCAGGGATTGCTCGAATTCGTCGAGATGTTCAAGGCGCCGATCAAGATGCTGCACCCGCTGCTTACTGCGACGCAGGAGGGCAATTTCAAGGGTACCGAGGGCTTCTCGGCGATCCCGTTCAACGGCCTCATCATCGCGCACTCGAACGAGTCCGAGTGGCACACGTTCCGCAACAACAAGAACAACGAGGCATTCCTCGACCGCATCTTCATCGTCAAGGTGCCGTACTGCCTGCGCGTGTCCGAGGAAGTGAAGATCTACGAGAAGCTGCTCGCGCACTCGTCGCTGTCCGGCGCCCCGTGCGCCCCGGGAACGCTCGAGATGATGGCGCAGTTCTCGGTCTTGACGCGCCTCAAGGAACCGGAGAATTCGAGCGTCTACTCTAAGATGCGCGTCTACGATGGCGAGACGCTGAAGGACGTCGATCCGAAGGCCAAGACGATCCAGGAATACCGGGATTACGCGGGACCGGACGAGGGTATGACCGGCATGTCGACGCGGTTCGCCTACAAGATCCTGTCGGCGGTCTTCAATTACGACCAGAGCGAGATCGCAGCGAACCCTGTGCACCTGATGTACGTGCTCGAGCAGCGGCTCGCGCGCGAGGACCTCCCGGACGACACGCGCCGCCGCGCCGTCGAGCACATCAAGGGCTACCTGGCGCCGCGCTACGCCGAGTTCATCGGCAAGGAGATCCAGACCGCCTACCTCGAGTCGTACTCGGAGTACGGTCAGAACATCTTCGACCGTTACGTCACCTATGCCGACTGCTGGATCCAGGAGGAGGACTACCGCGATCCCGAGACCGGCGAAAGCTTCGACCGCGCGGCGCTCAATGCCGAGCTCGAGAAGATCGAGAAGCCGGCCGGCATCGCGAACCCGAAGGATTTCCGCAACGAGATCGTGAACTTCGTGTTGCGCGCGCGGGCGCACAACGGCGGGCGCAATCCGGCGTGGAGCAGCTACGAGAAGCTCCGCGAAGTCATCGAGAAGAAGATGTTCTCGAACACCGAGGACCTGCTGCCCGTCATATCCTTCAACGCGAAGGCCTCGGCCGACGAGAAGGAGAAACACCAGAACTTCGTCGCGCGGATGGTCGCGAAGGGCTACACGGAGAAGCAGGTGCGGCTTCTCGCCGAGTGGTACCTGCGCGTGCACAAGTCCTCCTAGCGACCGCGACGACGACGGAGCCCGACAGATGCTTCACTTGATCGACCGTCGACCGAGCAGCCGCGGCAGAAGCGCCGTCAACCGCGAGCGCTTCCTGCGTCGCTACAAGTCGCACATTCAGGATGCCGTCAAGAAGATGGTCGGCGAGCGCAAGCTCGCCGACATGGAGCAGGGCGGCGAGGTCCGCGTGCCGAAGAAGGACATTTCGGAGCCGTCGTTCGGCTTCGGGCGCGGCGGCGACCGCGAGTTCGTGCTTCCCGGCAATCGCGAGTTCGTCGCGGGCGATCGCATCCCGCGTCCGCAAGGCGGGGGCGGCGGCGGCAACCGCGGCCAGGCGGGCGAGGGCGACAGCGAGGATGCGTTCGTCTTCTCGCTGTCGCGCGACGAATTCATGCAGATCTTCTTCGACGACCTCGAGCTTCCCAACCTCGCCCGCACGGAGCTCGGCCAGACGGAACAGAAGAAGAGCGTGCGTGCCGGCTTCGCGAAGACGGGCGTGCCGGCGAACCTCGCCATCGTCCGCACGCTGCGCCAGTCGCTCGCGCGACGGATCGCGCTCGGGGGAAGCCTCGCCCGCGAAATCGTCGCGCTCGAGGCCGAATTCGCGGTTGCCGCAGCCGCCGGGCAGGCGCAGCGCGCGGCCGAGATCTACGGCGAGCTCGAGCGGATCGGCCGCCGCCGTGGCCAGCTGCCGTTCATCGACGAGCCGGACCTCCGCTACCGTGCGCGCGTGATGCGTCCGGAGCCCATTGCGCGCGCCGTCATGTTCTGCCTCATGGACGTGTCGGCGTCGATGGACGAGGAGAAGAAGGACCTCGCCAAACGCTTCTTCACGCTGCTGTATCTGTTCCTGACGCGCAAGTACGGGCAGGTCGATCTGGTGTTCATCCGCCACACCGACGACGCGGAGGAGGTCGACGAAGACACGTTCTTTCACGACACGCGCTCGGGCGGCACGGTGGTCTACTCGGCGCTCGATCTCGCGGACAAGATCCGCGGCGAGCGCTACCCGCGCGGATGGAACGTCTATGTCGCGCAGGCCTCGGACGGCGACGCATTCGGCGCCGATCCGGCGCGCAGTGCGCGCTTCCTGCGCGAGAAGCTGCTTCCGGTGACGCGCTACTACGCGTATCTCGAGCTTTCGTCGCCGCATTCCGGCGAACATCCGTCCGCGTTGTGGTCGGAATACGAGCGTGTCGCCGACGCGACCGACAACCTCGCGATGCGCAAGGCGTCCGAGCGCGACCAGATCTATCCGGTGTTCCGCGAGCTCTTCCGCAAGGAATCGCAGGCATGACGAGCGCGAAGGGCGAAGCCGCAAGCGGGGGGGCACACCCATGAACCCGATTTCGCACGGCGCCGACTGGGACTTCGAGCTGATCGAACGGTATGACGCGGAGATCGCGAAGGTCGCCGCCCAGTTCGGCCTCGACACGTACCCGAACCAGGTGGAGATCATCACGTCCGAGCAGATGCTCGACGCATACGCATCGAGCGGCCTGCCGATCGGCTACCCGCACTGGTCGTACGGCAAGGAGTTCATCCGCAACGAGCAGGCCTACCGGCGCGGCATGCAGGGGCTCGCGTACGAGATCGTCATCAACTCGAGCCCGTGCATCGCGTACCTGATGGAAGAAAACACGATGGCGACGCAGGCGCTCGTCATCGCGCATGCGTGTTACGGGCACAACTCGTTCTTCAAGGGCAACCACCTGTTCCGGCAGTGGACCGATGCCGAGGCGATCCTCGACTACCTCGTTTTCGCGCGCCATTACGTGATGGACTGCGAGGAGCGCTACGGCGCCGAAGCGGTCGAGGAAGTGCTCGATGCCTGCCATGCGCTGATGCCGCACGGCGTCGACCGCTACCGGCGGCCTGCGCCTCTCACGCTCAAGGCCGAGACCGAGCGGCTCAAGGCGCGCGAGGCGCATCGCGAGCGCGACTTCAACGACCTCTGGCGCACGCTGCCCGCGAAGGGCGCCGACAGGCAGAAGACCAGCGACGGCCGCTTTCCGACGGAGCCGCAGGAGAACATCCTGTACTTCGTCGAGAAGCACTCGCCCAAGCTCGAGCCGTGGCAGCGCGAGCTGGTGCGCATCGTGCGCAAGCTCGCGCAGTACTTCGATCCGCAGGCGCAGACGAAGGTGATGAACGAGGGCTGGGCGACGTTCTGGCACTACACGATCCTGAACCGCCTGCACGAGAAGGGGCTCGTCGACGACGGCTTCATGCTCGAGTTCCTGAAGAGCCACACGAACGTGATCGCGCAGCCGGCGTACGACTCGAAGTTCTACAGCGGGCTCAACCCCTACGCGCTGGGGTACTCGCTGTTTTCGGACCTGCGCAGGGTCTGCGAGAAGCCCGACGCCGAGGATCGCGCGTGGTTCCCCGACATCGCGGGCGCCGACTGGCAAAGGGTGCTCGACTTCGCGATGCGCAACTTCAAGGACGAGTCGTTCATCGGCCAGTACATGTCGCCGCGGCTCATCCGCGAGTTTCACCTGTTCGCGATCGCCGATCACGAGGAGGAGCGCGACCTGATCGTCGACAGCATCCATGACGAGCGCGGCTACAAGCGCGTGCGGAAGCTCCTTTCCGAGCAGCACGCGCAGCACATCCGCGTGCCGGACGTGCAGGTGATCCGCTACGAGCGCGACGGCGACCGCTCGCTCACGCTGCGCCATCACCGCCGTCGCGGACGGCCGCTGACCGAGGCCGCCGGCGAAGTCGTGAAGCACCTGCGGCGCCTCTGGGGCTTCTCGGTGCGCCTCGAGACCTGGGACGGCGAGGCGCGCGTCGGCGACGTGGTCGAGTGCGCGGCCTAGCGGCTCGACGCTAGCGGCGCAGTCGGCGACGCCGTTCTTCACGCTCCGGTCCTCGCGCTGCAGCGCGTTTTCGAGCGGCGCGCGCGTGCCACCGCGCGCACGCTGCGATGACGGCGGCATATGACGATGGCATAGCCGCGCGACACCTCGGATCGACTTCGTGCAGCCAGACGACGAGGCGCGGCGAGCGTCGTGCGGCGTCGCAGCAGTTCTTCGGGACCTCGGTCTGTCCGGCGAGGCAGCGTTGCTCGCGGCCCTTCGGAACTTGAATCCCGTCGGTACGCCCATACTGTCCTGTCCTGGCGTGCGTTCCCGCTCGTCATTGACCGACGGACTCCATGGCCGACGATTCGAAGCTTCACGTGACGTGTCCGCACTGCGCGACGACGAACCGCGTCGCGCGCGATCGGCTCGGTGAAGCGCCCGCGTGCGGCAACTGCAAGCAACCGCTCTTTCCGGGAAAGCCGTTCGCGCTCACGGGTGCCGACTTCGCGAAGCACGTCAACGGCGACGCGCCCGTCGTCGTCGATTTCTGGGCCGCGTGGTGCGGGCCGTGCAGGATGATGGCGCCCGCCTTCGAGGAGGCCGCCGCGCGCGTCGGCCCCGGCGTGCATTTGGCGAAGCTCGATACGGAAGCCGAGCCCGCGATCGCGTCGCGCTACGGCATCCGCAGCATCCCGACGTTGATCGCGTTTCGCAACGGTCGCGAGATCGCACGCCAGTCCGGCGCGCTTCCGCTGCCGCAACTCGTCCAATGGATATCGACCCATGCGCAGATCTGACCCGGGTGACTGGATGTGGGCCGAGGCCTGCGACCTGCTCGACCAGGCCGAGCGACTGCACCGCAGCTTCTTTCGGCTCGACACGTCGCGCACGGCGCGCCCGGCATGGGAGCCGCCCGTCGACATGTACGAAAACGAGCGCGAGGTCGTCGTCGTCGTCGCGATGCCCGGCGTGGCCGCCGACCGCGTCGAGGTGGTGAACGACAACGGCGCGCTGATCGTGCGCGGCGAGCGGCCGCTGCCTTTCGTCGGGCGCCCGCTCGCCGTGCGCCACCTCGAAATCCCGTACGGCGCTTTCGAGCGCCGCATTCCGCTTCCCGCCGGCCGCTTCGACGCCGGCACACCCGAGCTGTCGCACGGATGTCTGACCCTGCGCCTGCGACGCTCGAGCTGATCCCGATGAACGACGACACCCAGACGAGCACACCGCTCTCCGCCGAGGGTCGGACGATGAACGGCACGGCGACGGCACAAGCGCCGGCGCGCGGCGAGACGTCCGCGCGACCGCTGCCCGAGGACGCGCTCATCATTCTGCCGGTGCGCAACGTCGTGATGTTCCCCGGCAGCGTGTTCCCGATTACCGTCGGCCGCGAAGGCTCTCGTGCCGCGGCGCAGGAAGCGGTGCGCCTCGAGCAGCCGCTCGGCGTGCTGCTGCAGAGCAAGCCCGACGTCGACGAGCCCGGCCCGGACGACCTGCATTGGGTCGGCACCAGCGCGACGATCCTTCGCTACATCACGACGCCCGACGGCGTGCACCACGCGATCGCGCGCGGCCTGCGCCGTTTCCGCGTGCTCCAGTTCCTCGAGGGTTGGCCGTTCACCGTCGCGCGCGTCCAGTACATCGAAGATGCGGGTGCGGTGGACGCGGAGATCGAAGGCCGCGCGCGGGCGCTTCGCGAGCGGGCGAGCGAGATCCTGCAGCTGCTGCCGCAGGTTCCGGAAGAAATGGTGACTGCGCTCGCGTCGGTGCAGGGACCGTCGCAGCTCGCCGATTTCATCGCCGGCCTGATGGACGTGAGCGCCGAGGAGAAGCAGTCGCTCCTCGAGACGTTCGACCTGAAGGCGAGGCTCGACAAGCTGCTCGCGCTTCTCGCGCACCGCATCGAGGTGCTCAAGGTATCGCGCGAGATCGGCGAACGCACGCGCGAGTCGATCAACGACGTGAACCGCAAGCATCTGCTGCGCGAGCAGATGCGCCAGATCCAGAAGGAGCTCGGCGAGGGCGACGAGGCGAACGCCGAGATCGCCGATCTCGCGAAGGCGATCACGGACGCGCGCATGCCCGAGGAGGTCGAGAAGGCCGCGCGCAAGGAGCTCTCACGGCTCGAGCGGATGCCCGAGGCGGCCGCCGAGTATTCGATGGTGCGCACCTACCTCGAATGGCTGATCGAGCTGCCCTGGGCGCTTCCCGAGCAGCCGCCGATCGACATTGCGGAGGCGCGGAGGATCCTCGACGAGGACCACTTCGGGCTCGAGAAGATCAAGACGCGCATCCTCGAGTACCTCGCCGTGCGCAAGCTCAATCCGGAGGGCCGCAGCCCCATCCTCTGCTTCGTCGGACCTCCGGGCGTCGGCAAGACCTCGCTCGGCCAGAGCATCGCGCGGGCGACCGGGCGCAAGTTCGCGCGCGTGAGCCTCGGCGGCGTGCACGACGAGGCGGAAATCCGCGGCCATCGGCGCACGTACATCGGCGCGCTCCCGGGCAACATCATCCTGAACATTCGCAAGGCCGGCACGCGCAACTGCGTGATGATGCTGGACGAGGTCGACAAGCTCGGCATGGGCGGCTTCCACGGTGATCCGTCGTCCGCGCTGCTCGAGGTGCTCGACCCCGAGCAGAACTCGACGTTCCGCGACAACTACCTCGCGGTGCCGTTCGACCTTTCGCACGTGATGTTCATCTGCACGGCGAACGTGCTCGACACGATCCCCGGGCCGCTGCGCGACCGGATGGAGATCATCCACCTCCCCGGTTACACGGCGCAGGAGAAGCTGCAGATCGCGAAGCGCTACCTGGTGCCGCGCCAGCTCAAGGCGACGGGGCTCGCGCCGGATCAGTGCGAGATCACCGACGAGGCGCTGCTGACGATCATCGACGACTACACGCGCGAGGCGGGCGTGCGCAACCTCGAGCGCGAGATCGGACACGTGTTCCGGCGCGTCGCGGTGCGCATCGCCGAAGGCAGCGACGCGAAGGCCGTCATTCGTCCGGACGACCTGCAACCGATCCTCGGTGCGCGCAAGTTCGAGGCCGAGGTCGCGATGCGAAGCGGCATCCCCGGCGTGGCCACCGGCCTCGCGTGGACGCCCGTCGGCGGTGACATCCTGTTCGTCGAGGCCGCGCGCACGCCGGGGAACGGCAAGCTGATCCTGACCGGGCAGCTCGGCGAGGTGATGAAGGAAAGCGCGCAGGCCGCGCTGTCGCTCGTCAAGGCGCGCGCGTCGACGCTCGGCGTCGATCCGCAGCTCTTCGAGAAGTCGGACATCCACGTGCACGTTCCGGCCGGCGCGACACCGAAGGACGGCCCGAGCGCGGGCGTCGCGATGTTCGTGGCGCTGACGTCGCTTCTCACATCGCGACCGGTCCGAAGCGACGTCGCGATGACCGGCGAGATCAGCCTGCGCGGCCTGGTGCTGCCGATCGGCGGCGTGAAGGAGAAGGTGCTGGCCGCGCTGCGCGCGGGCATCAGGACGGTGATGCTGCCGATGCGCAACCAGCGCGACCTCGACGACATTCCCGCCGACGCGCGCGCGCAGGTCGAGTTCGTCTGGCTGACCGAGGTCGACGACGCGATCGCGACGGCCCTTTCGCCCGTTCCGACCGCCAAGCCTTCCCCGTAGTAGCCCGGCGTCGATAATCCTTACCTTCGCGTTGATTATGGCGGCGATAGCCGGCGCTACGTTGGCTCGAGGAGCGCGCGCGAGCCGCGCGCGGTCTGCCTGACCTGCTCGAAGGTGCACTGGCGCGGCATCTTGTCGGGACGAAAGCGCAAAAAGCTCGTGCCGTGGCGAAAGCGCCCGGCGCTGAAGTGGTCGTAGCGGACCTCGACGACGAGTTTCGGCGCAAGAGGTTCCCATTCGCCGCTGCGCTCGGTGCTCCATCGGCTCGGTCCTCCCGGTGCGCGGCCGGTGAAGCCCGGCTTCGCGATCAACGCTTCGAGCCGTTGCGTCAGCGCCTCGCGCTCGCCGCGCGGGATGTTCGACGTGAAGCCGACATGGTCGAGCAGCCCCTCGTCGTCGTAGAGGCCGAGCAGCAGCGATCCGACGACGTCGCTCTTTGCGCCGTAGCGGAAGCCTCCGACGACGCAGTCGGCCGTGCGCATCCGCTTGTACTTCTGCATCCCGGTGCGCTCGCCGGTGCGATAGGCGAAATCGGCGCGCTTCGCGACGATGCCGTCGAGCCCTTCGCCGATCGCCGAGAGCCACCGATCCGCCTCGCGCCGCGAACGGGTCGCCGGCGAGAGCCGGAAGGTCGGCGCATCGGCGAATGCGCGCGCGGCGAAACGCTCGAGGGACTGCCGTCGCGCAGACAGCGGTTCGTCGACGAGCGAGCGCCCGCGCGCGTCGACGAGCAGGTCGAACACCACGTAGAGCGCCGGGTGCTCGCGCGCGAGCTTGCGCACGCGGCTCTCGGCCGGATGGATGCGCAGCAGCAGCTCGTCGAACGAGAATGTTCTGCCGTCGGGAACGACGAGCTCGCCGTCGAGCACGCAGCGCGGCACCGGCAGTGCCCGCACCGCGTCGACGATCTCGGGAAAGTAGCGATCGAACGGCTGCCCCGACTTCGATCGCAGGTCCACGTCGTCGCCGTCCTTGAACGCGAGGCACCGGAAGCCATCCCACTTGGGCTCGTATTGCCACGCGTCGCCGTCGGGCAGCGCGTCGACGAGCTTCGCCTCCATCGGCGCGTACGTGACGTCGATCGGCAGCGTCATCGGCGCGCGGCCGCAAGGAGCGGCGCAAGGTCGAAGCGGCCCCGGTTCGCATCGACCGGTGCCCACAGGTCGCCGACGCGCGCAATGCGCGCGGGCACGTTGTCGATGCGGAAGTCCTCGGTCGACGCGCCGCCGGCGAGCTCGTCCCACGTCACGGGCGTCGACACCGTTGCGAGCGGCTTCGGCCGCGGCGAATACACCGACGCGAGCGTGCGGCCCCACGCGTTCTGGTTGTAATCGACGAGCACGCGGCCGGCCGGGCGCTTTGCGATCCGGTACTCGGCGGTCATCCGTTGCGGATAGCGGCTCGCGAGCGAGAACGCGATTCCCTTCGCGAAGGACCACACCGTTTTCTGCGTGGGTCCGCGCACGATCGGCACGTACACGTGGATGCCTTTCGAGCCGGTCGTCTTCGCATGCGCCGGCATGCCGAGCGACGCGAGCTCGTCGCGGATGGCGAGCGCGCAGGCGCGCACGTCGTCGAACGCAGCATCGGGTACCGGGTCGAGATCGAAGTGCAGGTAGTCGGGACGGTCGACGTCGTCGCAGCGTGCATACCAGGGGTTGAGGTCGATGCATCCGAGGTTCACGAGCCACAGCAGCGACGCGACGTCGTCGACGATCGGGAACGCGATCACGCTCCCCGAGCCGTGCGTGATCGAGCAGGTGGCAATCCAGTCCGGACGTGGCGACGGCGCGCGCTTCATGAAGAAGCACCCGCCGTCGGCGCCGTTCGGATAGCGCTTCATCACCATCGCGCGCGCGGCGACGTGCGGCAGCAGCGCGGGCGCGACGGCGACGTAGTAGCGCAGCAAATCGCCCTTGGTGATGCCGCGTTCGCGCCAGAACGGCTTGCGCAGGTTGGTGAGCCGGACCGTCTTGCCGTCGATCGCCACCGTGCAGTCGTCGGCGTCGCGCGGGATGTCGATCGCCGTGTCGCGCGGACGCCGCGGCCTCGTGCTGGCGCGGGGCGGCATCAGATCGACAGGCGCGCTTCGCATGCGCGTCCCGTTGCGTGACGTGCGGCGAGCGCCGCGTCGCACGCCGAGGAGAGGACCGCGGCGCAGCGACCGATCTCCCACAGCCCCTGGCGACCGGTGAAGCCGATGCTCACGGTCCGCAGCGCGAGCGTGCGCAGCCGTTGCGCCGACCGACGCACGTCGTCGGGGACGCCATCGCAGAGTGCGTCGCGGTCGCGCTCGGCGCGCGACCAGCCGATGCTCTCGCGCAACGTCCGAATGCCGACCGCGCGGAGGCGCGCATAGTTTTGCGGCAAATCGGCACTCGCGGCGTCGGCGATCAAAGGGTGCACGCAGTCACGCGCCGGTCGATGGCATTCGTCGACGGCGCGTCGTCGATGGGAAGCACAGGCACGTGCAATCGGCGTGCCGTCTTGTCGCCAATGCGATCAACGAGTTCCGCGGTGCGGTCGCTGCAACCCTTACCAGCCGAAGGTAGAAATTGCCCGATCCCTTAGAATGGGGCTTCGCGCCTCGCCGGGCGCCGCGCGCGAGAAGGGGCGCCGGTGCGCCGCGAATACCGCCATCATGCTCGCGGTCGGTCTCGATCGCTCATCCGGAGAGCTCGCTTGCAACGCATCTCCCGTCTCGTCCCCGCACTCGCTGCCTGCATCCTGCTCGTCTCGTCATGGAGCGCCATGGCGCAACAGAAGAGCGAGATCTCGATCACGCGCCAGCCGGGCATCCTGTACCTCCCGTCGCACGTCATGGAGAAGCAGCGGCTGATCGAGAAGGAGGCGGCGCGGCTCGGCGTGCCGGATCTGAAGGTCACGTGGGCGCAACTCGCAGGCGGCGGCGCGCAGACCGACGCGCTGTTGTCGGGCAACGTCGACGTCGTCAACACCGGCGTCGGCAACCTGCTGCTGCT
>DATIEN010000101.1:0-23692 GCA_035455705.1 Casimicrobiaceae bacterium
CAGATCGTCGGCGACGACGAGGCCGACATCAAGGAGAACAAGATTTCGGTCAACTCCCCGATCGCGCGCGCGTTGATCGGAAAGCAGAAAGGCGAGACCGCCGAGGTCCAGGCACCGGGCGGCCTGCGCAGCTACGACATCCTGGCGGTGCGATACGCCTGAAGGGTTTCGGCACCCTCGCGACCAATCGCAACGAGGGTGTCACCGGCATCGATCGCCGCAAGCCTGCCCCGCACGAACGCGAGCGTACGCGTGACGCCGCCGCGATCGTAGGTCCACACTTCGCGAAAATCCCGGCGATGACCGGTGCGCACGATGCGCGTCGGGCGACCCCAGTTGGGCACGTTCAGTACCTGGTCATCCGTCATGCCGAGCGCGATCGACGTGCGAAAGGGAAACGCGCGCTGCGTGTCGGGCACTTCCGGCGGAGGCGATACGTGCAGCGCGCCATCGGGGGGTGTGTCGAAGCTCGCGGGGTCGGTTGGAGGGCTCGTCGCACCGTCGCGCTGCGCCGGGTCGGCGTACCCCGGCAGCGGCAGCAACCCGGCATCGACCTGGCCGGGGCCGCACGGAAGGTTCTGATACGAGACGCTGTCGCCGGCGACGCACTTGTGGATGTCCTGCGCTTGGCAGAGCGCCGTCACGGCGAACGCCAGGGGCGCCAGGAGCCAAAGCCGGTATTTCATCGCGTCCATGGAGGGCTGAATCGTCACGGACGTAACGTTGCACGGAAACCGCACGCACCGGCATCGGCCGCGCGCCCGCATCGTTGTAGGAATTCGCGAAGCGCACGCTCCGACGCCGATCAGGGCACGTCGATCGCGAGGTTCGGATCGAAGTGCGGATTCTCCGCGACGCCGTTTCGCGCATACCCGCGCGGATTGCACACGACGCGCGTACCGTTCACCGTGTAGTCGAAGCTGTCGTGCGTGTGGCCGTGCACCCACAGCCGTACCCGCGCGGCATTCATCAGATGCTCGAGCCGCGAGATGAAGCACGCGTTCAACGGCGAATCGCCGAATCGCGGGTGGATGCTGTGCGCCGACGGTGCGTGATGGGTGATCACGACCGTCGGGCCGGCGAACGGCGCCGCGAGGACACCCGCGATGAAGTCGCTGTGCACGGCGAACCGCGCGGCCGAATGCGCGGGCGTGAACGCGCGCTCGTCGTTTTCGCGCAGGCGGATCAGCGAGAAGTCGCGCAGCGCCCGCTGCCCTTCCTGCATCGCCCGCTCGCGCTGCTCGATGCCCTGCAGCAGGAAGTCCGTCCACAGCGTGCTGCCGACGAAGCGGACACCGCGCAATTCGACGACGTCGTCGTCGAGCAGGCGCACGTTCGTGCCGGCGCAGAGCCGGCGCAGCGCGGCGCGCGTGCCGTCGATGCTGCCGCCGTAGAACTCGTGATTGCCCGGCACGTAGAGCACCGGCTTTGCTAGCGCCGAGGCCCACGCGACGGCCTGCGCGGGCCGCGCGAGGTCGCCGGCGAGAATCACGACGTCGGCGTTGTTGTCCGGTGGCGCGAGCGGGCCCTGGCGCAGGTGCAGGTCGGAGAGAATGTTGAGCTTCACGGGACGACAACGGCGGCGCGCGAACCTTGGCGACGCGAGCCGGCCCAAGATAACGCGGCTTCGACGACGCCGCCAACGGAGATCACGTGCGCGAACCGATCCGCGAGACGTTTCCGCTGGGATTCCAGTGGCGGACGTTCGATCCGTTCCTCTTCTGCGTCCATCACCGCGACGCCTATCCGGCGGGCAACGAGGCGCTCGGTCCCCGCGCATCGCTCGGGGGACGCGACATCGGCCAGGATTTCGCGCGACGCGAAGGCTGGAACATGTATCACGGCGAGACGGTCCCCGGCTTTCCGGCGCACCCGCACCGGGGATTCGAGACGGTGACGATCGTCGAGCGCGGTTACGTCGATCACGCCGATTCCGTCGGCGCGCTCGCCCGCTACGGCATGGGCGACGTGCAGTGGCTCACCGCGGGCAGCGGCGTCGTTCACAGCGAGATGTTTCCGCTGCTCGAACCGGACCGCCCGAATCCGCTCGAGCTCTTCCAGATCTGGCTCAATCTCGCACCCGCCGACAAGCGCGCGCCGGCCGACTTCGCGATGTTCTGGCGCGAGCGCATCCCGCGGCGCACCTTCGAACGTGAAGGCGGTGCGAAGGCGGTCGTCACGGTCGTCGCCGGATGCTTCGGCGAGGTCGACGCGCTGCCCCCGCCCGCTGCATCGTGGGCCGCGCGAGAAGGCAGCGAGGTCGCGATCTGGATGCTCGATCTCGAAGACGGTGCCGCGCTGGCGCTGCCGCCAGCGGGCGCCGACGTCAATCGGGCGCTCTACTTCTTCGAAGGAAGCGGCGTGCAGGTCGCCTCGCGCACGTTCGCGTCGCCCGCCGGGATCGTTCTCGTTCCCGACGTCGCCGTCGACATCGTGGCGCAAGGCAGCCGCGCGCGGCTCATGCTGCTGCAGGGCAAGCCGATCGGCGCACCGGTCGTGCAGCACGGCCCGTTCGTGATGAACAGCGCGGACGAGATCCGGCAGACCTTCGCCGACTATCGGCGTACCGGCTTCGGCCGCTGGCCGTGGGCGAGCCAGGCTCCGGTCCATCGACGCGACGAGGGCCGCTTTGCGCGCCACGCCGACGGACGGGTCGAGCGAGGCGGCGATTAGCGCCGAAAGGCGCGCATCACGCACGCGCTAGTGATTGTCGCGCGGCACGGCCGAGCCGCTGCGGCCGACGAGGAAATCGAGATCGGCGCCGTCGTTCGCCTGCAGCACGTGATCGACGTAGAGCTTCACGTAGCCGCGCTCGCCCTGCGAGCGCGGCGGTGTCCAGGCCGCCTTGCGGCGCGCGAGTTCGGCGTCGTCGACGTTCAGCTGCAGCCGCCGCGCCGCGACGTCGAGCGTGATCGTGTCGCCGTCCTGCACGAGCGCGAGCGGCCCTCCGGCCGCGGATTCCGGCGCGACGTGCAGCACCACCGTTCCATACGCGGTGCCCGACATCCGCGCGTCCGACACGCGCACCAGGTCGGTGACGCCCCGTTTCAGAAGCTTCGGCGGCAGCGGCATGTTGCCGACCTCGGCCATGCCCGGATAGCCCTTGGGGCCGCAGTACTTCAGCACCATCACGCTGTTCTCGTCGATGTCGAGCGCGTCGTCGTTGATCCGCGCGTGCAGGTCCTCGATCGATTCGAAGACGACGGCGCGCCCGGTGTGGCGCATCAGCTGGGGCGACGCCGCGGTCGGCTTGATGATCGCGCCGTCGGGCGCGAGATTGCCGCGCAGCACGGCGATGCCCGCGTCGCGCTTGAACGGCCGATCGAGCGTGCGCACGACGTCCGGCTTCCAGCACTGCGCGTCGCGGTTGTTCTCGCCGATGGTGCGGCCGTTGACCGTCGGGGCGTTCGCGTGCAGCAGGCCGTGCTTCGCGAGCTCGCGGATCACGACCGGCAGGCCGCCCGCCTCGAAGAAATCCTCCATCAGGTAGCGGCCGGACGGCATGAGGTCGACGAGGCAATGCACGTTGCGTCCGAGCCGGTCCCAGTCGTCGAGCGTCAGGTCGACGCCGATGCGTCGCGCGATCGCGATCAGGTGCACGACGGCGTTGGTCGACCCGCCGATGCCCGCATTGACGCGAATCGCGTTCTCGAAGGCCTCGCGCGTCAGGATCTGCGACAGTTTCGTATCGCCGTTCACGAGCTCGACGATCCGGCGTCCGGCCTCTCGCGCGAGCAGGTTGCGCCGCGCGTCGACGGCGGGGATCGCCGCGTTGCCCGGCATGCCGACGCCGAGCGCCTCGACCATGCACGCCATCGTCGAGGCCGTGCCCATCGTCATGCAGTGACCGTGCGAGCGGTGCATGTCCGCCTCGGCTTCGTGGAATTCGGCGAGCGTGATCTGCCCGGCGCGAAGCTGCTCGCTCATCGAGATGACGTTCGTGCCCGAGCCGATCGGCTTGCCGCAATGGACGCCGCGCAGCATCGGCCCGCCCGACACGCCGATCGTCGGGATGTCCACGCTCGCCGCGCCCATGAGGAGCGCCGGCGTCGTCTTGTCGCAGCCCACCAGCAGCACGACCCCGTCGAGCGGGTTGGCGCGAATCGATTCCTCGACGTCCATCGACGCGAGATTGCGATACAGCATCGCGGTCGGACGCATCATCACTTCACCGAGCGACATCACGGGAAATTCCAGCGGAAAGCCGCCCGCGTCGAGCACGCCGAAGCGCACGTGCTCGGCGATCGTGCGGAAGTGCGAATTGCACGGCGTCAGCTCCGACCACGTGTTGCAGATGCCGATCACCGGCCGGCCGTCGAACTGGTCCTGCGGAAAGCCGCGATTCTTGAGCCACGATCGGTAGTAGAAGCCCATCTTGTCCTGGCGCGCGAACCAGGCTTCGCTGCGCAACTTGCGTCGGCTCATCGTGTTGCTCTCCCTCGTGGCGTCGATCGGGGTCGCGTAACGTCGCGCGGTCACGAAGCGCGGCCCGAGCCGCGGCGGCGGCGCGGCATTGCGGCGCGCGGCACGCCGGGCGGCGCCTTGCGCACCACCGGTCGGGTTCGCATGGTGCGCGAGTCGGCCGGCACGGGCTTCGGCGACGCGGCGCTCGGGCGCCGGGCACGCTTGCCTCGGCCGTCCTCCGGCGTCGTCTCCTCGGGTCGGGGACGCCACAGCACGAGCAGCCTGCCGATCTGCTGGACCGGCGCGCAGCCGAGCGTCTCGCAGATGCGTGCGAGGAGGCTGTCGCGTTCCGCGCGGTCGTCGCTTGCGACCCGCACCTTGATGAGCTCGTGCGCCGCGAGCGCGACGTCGGCCTCGTGCAGCACGGCGGACGTCAGGCCGTGGTGGCCGATCGACACGACCGGATGCAGATGATGGGCGCGCGCCCGTAGCGCGCGGCGAAACGACGGCAACAGCGGCTCCATCAGTCGATTATAGTGGCCGCGATGCAAACGACCGGATGCGATAAGGCGCGTTCTTCGTCCAACGATCTGCGCAAAGGCGAGGCGGGGTGACGTCTCCGCTCAATCCGGGGCGCCGCAAGCACCGCTTCGGCAAGGCGTGGATGCACGAGCACCTGACCGACCCCTACGTGCGCGAGGCGACCCGGCTGGGCTTTCGTTCGCGCGCCGCATTCAAGCTCGAGGAGCTCGCCGCGCGGGACCGGCTGCTGCACCCCGGCATGACCATCGTGGACCTCGGCGCGGCGCCGGGCAGCTGGTCGCAGTTTCTGCGGAAGAAGCTCGGGTCGCAGGTGAAGATCGTTGCCATCGATCTGCTTCCCATGGCGCCGATTTCAGGTGTCGAGTTCGTCCAGGGCGACTTCGAGAGCGACGAGGGCCTCGGCGCCGTCGACGAACGCCTCGGCGGGAAGTCCGTCGATCTTGTCCTCTCGGACATGTCACCCAATCTGTCCGGCATCGACGTCGTCGACCAGTCGAGAAGCGTCGCGCTCGCCGAGCTTGCACTGGATTTCGCGCGGTCGCACCTGCAACCCGGCGGCGATCTGGTGGTCAAGGTGTTCCAGGGAGCCGGGCTTTCGGACCTGGAGCGCGCGATGCGAGCCGATTTCATCAACACTTACCTGCGAAAGCCAAAGGCGTCCCGCGATCGCAGCCGGGAACATTATCTGGTGGGCAAGGGGTTCCGCGGGCGGGCCTGAAGTGTCGCTTTCGGGAGACAATGCGTGGATTCGCGCGCAATGATGAGGATCGGGGCACTTTGGCCGACGAACGCGTCGGCTGCAGGCGGATTCGGACGGTAGAATGGACGTGGTTCGGCGGATCGCCGGCCCGGCGCGCGGTGCGCGCCCGATTGCGAGGAGCGTTGCTTGAACAATTTGCTGAAGAACATCGGAATCTGGCTCGTCATCGGTCTCGTCGTCCTGACCGTCGTGAAGCAGTTCGACTCGCGGCAGACGTCGAAGGACACCGTCGCTTATTCCGATTTCATGGAGCAGGCGAAAAGCGGGCGCGTCGAATCGGCGTCCGTCGAAGGGCGCACGATCAAATGGGTGTCGACCGACAAGAAGCGCTACGTCACGTACAGCCCCGGTGACATCTGGATGGTCGGCGACCTCGTCAAGGACGGCGTCAAGGTCGAGGCGCGTCCGGAGGAAGAGCAAAGCTTCCTCGCGCAGATCTTCATTTCCTGGTTCCCGATGCTGCTCCTGATCGGCGTCTGGATCTTCTTCATGCGTCAGATGCAGGGGGGAGGACGCGGCGGCGCGTTCAGCTTCGGCAAGAGCAAGGCCCGGATGCTGGACGAGTCGAACAACACTGTCACGTTCGCGGACGTGGCCGGCTGCGACGAGGCGAAGGAGGAGGTCGGCGAACTGGTCGAATTCCTGCGCGACCCGTCGAAGTTCCAGAAGCTCGGCGGGCGCATTCCGCGCGGCGTGCTGATGGTCGGCTCGCCCGGCACCGGCAAGACGCTGCTCGCGAAGGCGATCGCCGGTGAAGCGAAGGTGCCGTTCTTCTCGATCTCGGGCTCCGACTTCGTCGAGATGTTCGTCGGCGTGGGTGCCGCGCGCGTGCGCGACATGTTCGAGCAGGCGAAGAAGAACGCGCCGTGCATCGTGTTCATCGACGAAATCGACGCGGTCGGCCGGCAGCGCGGCGCGGGCTTGGGCGGCGGCAACGACGAGCGCGAGCAGACGCTCAACCAGTTGCTGGTCGAAATGGACGGCTTCGAAGGAAGCGCCGGCGTGATCGTGATCGCGGCGACCAACCGCCCCGACGTGCTCGATCCGGCGCTGCTGCGGCCGGGTCGCTTCGACCGCCAGGTCGTCGTGCCGTTGCCCGACATCCGCGGCCGCGAGCAGATTCTTCTCGTGCACATGCGCAAGGTGCCGATGGCGCCCGACGTGAAGCCCGACATCATCGCGCGCGGCACGCCGGGCTTCTCCGGCGCCGACCTCGCGAACCTGGTCAACGAGGCCGCGCTCTTCGCCGCGCGCGGCAACAAGCGCCTCGTCGACATGCTCGACTTCGAGCGCGCGAAGGACAAGATCATCATGGGCGCCGAACGGCGCTCGATGGTGATGCCGGAGGAAGAGCGTCGCAACACCGCGTATCACGAGTCGGGCCACGCGATCGTCGCGATGCTGCTGCCGAAGACCGATCCGGTGCACAAGGTGACGATCATCCCGCGCGGACGCGCGCTCGGCGTGACGATGCAGCTGCCCGAGACCGATCGCTACAGCATGGACAAGGAGCGCATGCTGAACACGATCGCGGTGCTCTTCGGCGGCCGCATCGCCGAGGAGGTGTTCATGAACCAGATGACCACCGGCGCCTCGAACGACTTCGAGCGGGCGACCGGGCTCGCGCGCGACATGGTGATGCGCTACGGGATGAGCGACCTGATGGGGCCGATGGTCTACGGCGACAACGAGAACGAGATCTTCCTCGGCCGCGCGATCACGCGCACGGTGAACATGTCCGAGGAGACGATGCGCAACGTCGACGCCGAGATCCGCGGGATCATCGACCAGCAGTACGCGCTCGCGCGGAAGCTCATCGAGGAGAACCGCGACAAGGTCGAGGCGATGGCCAAGGCGCTGCTGGAGTTCGAGACGATCGACGCCGAGCAGATCGGCGACATCGTCGCGGGCAAGCCCCCGCGGCCACCGAAGCCCACGACTCCGCCGTCGCCGGGCGCGACGATCGCCCCCGGAACGATGGGCGGAACGGCGCCGTCGGCGAATCCGGCTCGATCGCGAATCGACTCGTAGCGCTCGCTTGCAAGCGACGTCGAAGAGAGGTGCATGGCGACATGCACCTCTTTTTCGTTCGTCTTCAGATTGGCGGCGGCCCATTTCCCGCTGCTCTCTGAAAGATGGCTTCGTGACGATTCGTGCCATGATGCCGCGATGACGACCCTCAAGGCCGGCGCGCACGAGATCGATCTGACGCAGCCCCGTGTCATGGGCATCCTCAACGTCACGTCCGACTCGTTCTACGACGGCGGCCGCCTGAACGCGAAGGACGCCATCGCGCACGCGATGGGCATGCTCGAAGACGGGGCCGCGATCGTCGACATCGGCGGCGAGTCGACGCGGCCCGGCGCATCGCCGGTCGACGAGCGCGACGAGCTCGCGCGCGTGCTCCCGCTCGTCGAAGCGCTCGCGCGCGAGGGCGCGTGCATCTCCGTCGACACGATGAAGCCCGCCGTGATGCGGGCGGCGCTCGATGCGGGCGCATCGATGATCAACGACGTCCGCGCGCTGCAGGCACCAGGCGCGCTCGCCATCGCGAGATCGAGCGACGCGGCCGTCTGCCTGATGCACATGCAGGGCGAACCGCGGACGATGCAGCGTGCGCCGGCGTACGCCGACGTCGTCGCCGAGGTGCGCGCGTTCCTGATGCGCCGGGCGCACGCGTGCATCGACGCCGGGATCGGGCGCGAGCGCATCGTCGTCGACCCCGGCTTCGGCTTCGGCAAGACGCTCGCGCATAATCTCGATCTGTTGCGAAACCTGAGCGAGATCGCGGCGCTCGGCTTTCCGGTGCAGGCCGGCGTTTCGCGCAAGTCGATGATCGGCGCGATGACCGGCCGCGACGTCGACGCCCGGCTCGCGGGCAGCATCGCGGCCGCGCTCGCGGCGGCCAGACGCGGTGCGCGACTTTTGCGCGTGCACGACGTGCGCGAGACCGTGGATGCGCTCGCCGTGCAGGGCGCGATCGACGGGTCGCAGAAATGCTGGACGGAACAATGACGAAGACGACGGGAGTGGAACGCCGCTATTTCGGAACCGACGGCGTGCGCGGGCGCGTCGGCGAGGCACCGATCACACCCGACGTCGTCCTGAAGCTCGGCTGGGCCGCCGGTCGCACGCTCGCGCAGGCCGACGGCTCGCGCGGCGAGCGGCCCGCCGTCCTGATCGGCAAGGACACGCGCATCTCGGGCTATCTGCTCGAGGCCGCGCTCGAAGCGGGCCTTTCGGCTGCCGGCGTCGACACGTATCTCTGCGGTCCCTTACCGACGCCGGCGATCGCGTACCTGACGCGCGCGTTGCGTCTTTCGGCCGGCATCGTCATCAGCGCCTCGCACAACCCGTTCGACGACAACGGCATCAAGTTCTTCTCGGCGGGCGGGGCGAAGCTGCCCGACGAGGTGGAGCTCGCGATCGAGCGCGAAATGGAGCGGCCGCTCGCCTGTGCCCCGTCGGCCGAGCTTGGCAAGGCCTTCCGCGTCGGCGATGCGCCCGGCCGCTACATCGAGTTCTGCAAGAGCACGTTCCCGAACGAGCTCGATCTTCGCGGACAGCGCATCGTCGTCGACTGCGCGAACGGCGCCGCTTATCACGTCACTCCGCCGGTCTTCCACGAGCTCGGCGCGGAGGTGATCGCCATCGCCGACGAGCCGAACGGGATGAACATCAACGCCGGAGTCGGCGCGACGCATCCGGCGCATCTCGTCGAGCAGGTGCGTGCGCACGGCGCCGATTTCGGCGTCGCGCTCGACGGCGACGGCGACCGGCTCGTGATGGCCGACAGCGGCGGGCGCCTGTACGACGGCGACCAGCTGCTCTACGTGATCGCGCGCGATTACCAGCGCCGCGGCGCGCTTTCCGGCGGCGTCGTCGGCACGCTGATGAGCAACTTGGGCTTCGAGCACGCGCTCACGCACGCCGGCATCGCGCTTCACCGGGCGAAGGTCGGCGACCGTTATGTCCTCGAGGAAATGGTCGTGCGCGGGTGGCATCTCGGCGGCGAGAATTCCGGACACTTGATCTGCCTCGACAAGCACACGACGGGCGACGCGACGATCGCCGCGCTCGCCGTCTTGCGCGCGCTGATCGAGCAGAAGACGACGCTCGCCGAAGCGGCGGCGCCGGTCACGCTCTTCCCGCAGCGCCTCATCAACGTTCCCGTGCAACGCGGCTGGGACTGGAGCGCCAACGAGGCGGTTCGCGACGCCGAGCGCGTGGCCGTGTCGTCGCTCGGCAGCGCCGGCCGCGTTCTGTTGCGGCCATCGGGCACCGAGCCCGTTTTGCGCGTGATGGTCGAGGCGCGCGAGCGCGCGGTCGCCGACCTGCACGCAGAATCGCTGGCGCACGCGATCGCCGCCGCCGCCGGGCAGCGGCTCTAGCGGCGTTCGGCCGAGCCGGGCGCGGCCCGCTCCGCTCGCGGCGAACGCGATACGGCGTTCGTCACGACCGTCCCAATATAATCGGTCATGGTTGCCGTGACGCACGCGCCGCCGCAGGCCGTCGGCGCCTGGCTCGATTCGCTCGCGCCGGTGTACACCGCGGCCGATCGCGAGCGCTTCCTCGCCGCGTACCGGATGGCGCACGAGCGCCACGGCGACGCCGTCGGTGCCGACGGCGAAGCGTTCATCGCGCGGGCGCTCGGCGCGGCCTCCATACTCGCCGCACAGCGCTTCGATCCCGATTCGATCGTCGCCGCGCTTCTGCTCGGCTTGCCCGCGTCGGCGCGATACGAGCGCGACGCGGTCGCCGGCGCATTCGGTGAAGTCGTTGCGACGCTCGTCGAGGGCGTCGCTCGAATGACGTCGATCCAGGCGACGCCGGTCGGCGCCGATGCGCAGCAGCGCGCCGCGCAGGCGGAGAACCTGCGCAAGATGCTGCTCGCGATGGTCGAGGACGTCCGCGTCGTGCTGATCAAGCTCGCCGAGCGGACGCAGGCGCTGCGCTATCTGATCGCGTCGGACGAGGCGCCGCGCCGCGGGGGCGCGGCCCGCGAGGTGATGGATGTCTACGCGCCGCTCGCCAATCGGCTCGGGCTTTGGCAGCTCAAATGGGAACTCGAGGACCTGTCGCTGCGCGCGCTCGAGCCGACGGAATACCGACGCGTCGCGAAGCTTCTCGACGAGCGGCGGCTCGACCGCGAGCGCTACATCGGCGAGGTCGCGAGAACGCTGTCGCGGGAACTCGCGGCGGCCGGGCTCTCGGCCGACGTGAGCGGACGCCCGAAGCACATCTACAGCATCGTGAGCAAGATGCGGCGCAAGCAGATCGGCATCGACGCGCTCTACGACATCCGCGCGGTGCGCATCCTCGTCGATACCGTGCGCGACTGCTATACCGCCCTCGGCCTCGTGCACCAGCTGTGGACGCCGCTGCCCGGCGAGTTCGACGACTACATCGCCAAGCCGAAGGCGAACAACTACCGCTCGCTGCACACGGCGGTGCTCGGTCCCGAGGGCAAGCCGCTCGAAGTGCAGATCCGCACGCGCGAGATGCACCGGCACTCCGAGTACGGCGTCGCCGCGCATTGGCGCTACAAGGAGAGCGACGGTCGCGCCGAGCGGCGCGACGCGGGCTTCGACGACCGCATCGCCTGGCTGCGCCAGATCCTGGACTGGAAGGACGCGGTTGCCGACACCGGCGAGTGGCTCTCGGCCTTCAAGAGCAGCCTCTTCACCGATTCGATCTACGTGCTGACGCCGCAGGGCAAGGTGGTCGACCTGCCGCAGGGCGCGACGCCTATCGACTTCGCCTACGCCGTGCACACGAGCCTCGGCCACCGCTGCCGCGGCGCGCGCGTCGACGGGCAGCTGGTGCCGCTCGACCACGTGCTGTCGAACGGGCAGCAGGTCGAGATCATCGCGGCGAAGCAGGGCGGCCCGTCGCGCGACTGGCTGAATCCGGATCTGGGGTACGTGCGAAGCCACCGCGCGCGCGCCAAGGTGCGGCAGTGGTTCAAGGCGCAGCAGCACGACGCCACGGTCGCGCAGGGTCGGACGATGGTCGAGCGCGAGCTCGCGCGGCTCGGGCAGAGCGCGCTCAAGCTCGACGCGCTCGCGACGAAGGCGGGCTTCGCGCGTAGCGACGATTTCTTCGCGGCGTTCGCGCGCGACGAGATCAACAGCCGCCAGGTGCAGGCGGCGATCGCCGCGCTCACGCAGCCGGTCGCCGCGCCCCCGCCTTCCGAGCCCGAGGTGGTGATGCGCCGAAGCCGTGCGGCCGCAAGCGGTCACGGCATCCTGGTCGTCGGCGTCGACCGATTGCTGACCGGCCTCGCGCGCTGTTGCAAGCCGGCGCCGCCGGATCCGATCGTCGGTTTCGTCACGCGTGGAAAAGGAATCACGATCCACCGCGCGTCGTGCCCGAACGTCGGGCGCATCGGAAGCCGCGAGCCCGAGCGGCTGGTCGAGGCCGGGTGGGGCGCGCCGCGGGAGCAGCTCTTCCCGGTCGACATCGTGATCGAGGCGAGCGATCGCCAGGGCCTGTTGCGGGACATCTCGGAGCTCCTGTCGCGCGAGAAGATCAACGTGACCGCCGTCAACACGCAGACGCGCCAGCATCAGGCGCGGATGGCGTTCACGCTCGAAGTCGAGAGCGTCGTCCAGCTGAAGCGCGCACTGCAGCTTGCGCGCGACATCCCCGGGGTGTTCTCCGCGGAGCGACGTTAGTTTCCGGGGAGGCCATGCGTTTCGCGCACGTCTCGCGTCGCGCTGGCGTTCAGATGCGCAGCGGTTCTCCGTAGCCCGTCAGTTCGAGGTATCCGCGGCCGGTCGCGCCCTCGCCGATCGACGCGCGCACGGCACCTTCCCAGTACACGGCGCCGACGCCGATCCGCGCGTCGAGTTCCTGGTCGGCAAACAGCGGCTCGAGCGTGACGACCCACGCGCCCGCGCCGACGCGGAACGACACCGGATATTCGATGCCGGTTCGGGGCGAACGCCAGCGCCGAAGCGGCGTGAAGGCGATCTCCGCAGGTGCAAACGTACGCGTCTCGCCGCGCGCGTCGCGAAGCGCGCCGCCGGCCCACAGCGCATTGCCCGCGCGATCCCGGATGCGAAACGCCATCAATGCGGCGCCGTCTTCGAAGTCGATGCCGGTCCAGTCCCAGCCGACGGCGCCCTGCGGCAGGTAGCGACTCGACCATTCGTGATCCAGCCAGGCGGTGCCTTCGACCTCCCGCGTTTCCCGCTCGATCGCGATCGTTCCCTTCGCCGCGAGCTGTGGCCGGCTGTAGTAGAAGCTCGCGTCGACGGCGTCGGGGCCTTTGCGGCTCACGCCGCGGTCGCCCTGCAGCAGCGGCGGCGAGCCGGCGCGCAGATCGAGGTCGAGCGCGAAATCGCGCGCAGCCATCTTCGCTGCATACCGCTCGCCCGACTGCACGAGCGACCAGTCGTCGATGCGAACGTCGGTTTTGCCCACGTTGGCGAATGCGAGGCCGAAGCCCTGCCGCGCCGCGCGCTGGTCGACCCGGAGGCGGCCAAGCGCCGGATCGGCGATCGCGGCGTGTGCGAACAGCAATTGTTGGGGCGCGAAACGGCTCGCACTCGCCTCGGCGACGCCGGGGCGGTTGCGGAAGAACGTGAGCTGGAAGCCGCATTCGCGATGCTGCGCATCGCGGAGCCACCCGGTCACGTACCACCACTCGCTGCGAAAGTCGGGATGCGCGCCTTCGTCGGCGGGAAAGGCGAGCCGCTTTCCGGCCATCACGTCGGGGTAAGCCACATCGGCGCGAGCGTGCGTCACTGCGCATCCGAGCGCCAGCGCGAGCAGGCGGCGCCTTCGCGGCAGGAACATCACCAGTCCTGCGCAACCGCGCGCACGGCGGCAATGCCGGTCGCGCGGCGGGCGCTCGCCGCCGCGACGAGCGTTGCGAGCGCGAGCAGCACGAGCGCGAGGAGGGCAAGCGAAAGCGCCGGCACGTGCAGGCTCATGCCCCAATGGAACGATTGCCGGTTCACGACGTGGATCAGGATCAGGCTCACCGCGAAGCCCTGCACCAGTCCCGCGGCGACGCCGATCGCCGCCAGCATCGCGCCTTCGAGCGCGAGCATCGCGCCGATCTGGCGCCGCGTCATGCCGACATGGCGCAGCATGCCGAACTCGCGGCTTCGCGCGAGCGTCTGCGCGGCGAGGGCGGCGGAGAGCCCGACGAGGCCGATGGCGACAGCCGCCGCCTCGAGCGCGTAGGTGACGGCGAACGTGCGATCGAACGTGGCCAGCGATATCTTCCGCAGCGTCGCCGGCGTGTCGACGCGAACGCGCGCGTTCCCGCCGGCATACGCGGCGATCGCGTCGCGCACGCCGCCGATCGCGGCGCCGGGAGCCAGCCACAATGCCGCCTCGTTCGCCGTGTCGTCGCCGGTCAACGCGCGATAGCGCGAACGCTCGACGACGATCGAGCCCTGCTGCCGGGCGTAATCGCGGAATACGCCGGCCACGGTGAAAGCGACGCTGCGCCCGCCGACCGGCAATGCGATGACGTCGCCGGCGCCGACGTGCCGGACATCGGCGAGGGCTTCGCTGACCCAGACGGGCGGAGCCGCACTCGGAGCGGACACGATGTCGCGTCCGACGAGCGCGATCCGCGCGCCGGCGTCGCGCGGATCCATGTCGCGCGCGAGCAGTGCGACGCCGGGCCGCGCGGGATCGAGATTGATCGTCGTGACGCGCATGAATTCGGCCCGCGCGACGCCCGGAATCGAGGCAATCGCCTGCTGGTCGCGCGCGGTCAGGTAGACGCTGTCCGTGGATGCGCGCAGATAGAGGTCCCCGGGCAGCACGACGCGCAGCCAGTCGTCGAGCGACTGGCGAAACGAGGCGACCATGATCGCCATCGACACCATCAGTGCAACGCTCGCGACGACGGCGGCGAGCATCGCGGCGAAGCGCCCGGGCGTCGCGCGCAGATGCGCGAGCGCGAGCGCGAACGCCGGCGTGCGCGGCAGCTGAACTCGTTGCAGCAGCGCCTGGGCAAGCGAAGGAATCGCGAGGATGCCGCCGGTCAGGATCAGCGCGATCGCCAGGTAGCCGAATAGCGGCAGGTCCTCGATGGCCGGCAGCAGCGCGGCGGCAACGCCGGCCGCCATCAGCGCCCATGCCATCGCGCTCGTCGCGGCAGGGACCAGCACGTCGGCGTCGACGGCTTTCAACGCGGCCGCCGGAGCTGCGCGTGCGGCCTCGCGTGCGGGAAGCGCGCTCGCGAGGAGCGCGGCGGCAATGCCGAGCATGGCGAACGTCGCGATCGATGCGGGCTCGAGCGCCGGCTTCAGCGAACCGGTGGCGAAGAAACCGGCGCCGAGGTCGGGTCCGAAGCGCGCGAGCGCAAGCCAGGCGATCGCGTAACCCGCCGCCAGGCCGAGCGCGGCGCCGATCGCACCGAGCAGCGCCCCCTCGGCGATCACGAGGGCCACGAGCCGCCGCCGGGTAAGACCGAGCGTGCGCAACAGCGCGAACTGCGGACGCCTGCGGACGGCGGACAGCGTCTGCGTCGCATAGACGAGCATCGCGCCGGTGAAAAGGGCGACCAGTGCGAGAACGTTCAGGTTCACGCGATAGGCGCGCGAGAAGCGCGTCGTCGCTCCGGCCGACGTCGACGGCGGGACGACGTCGACGCCCGGGGGCATCGAGGCCTGCAGCCGATGGCGCACGGCGCCGACGTCCGCGCCGGGTCGCAGCCGCAGGTCGATGCGGGTGAGGCGGCCTTCGCGATCGAAGCGATCCTGCACGGCCGCGATGTCCATCACCGCGTACCGCGCCCGACCCTCGTCGCCGGCATGGCCGGCCACGCGCAGCGTGACGTCGCGCCATCCGGACTGGACGACGACGGTGTCGCCGGGCTTCACGCCGAGCGCCTGCGCGGCCGCGGAGCTTGGAAACAGCGTGTCGTCGCGCAGCGCATCGAGACGATCGTGACCGATCGACGCAAGCGCCGGCGTGACGCTCGCCGCGCGGAAGATGTCGACCCCGAACACGTCGAGCGGCTCGTCGTGGTCACGCAGCTTCACGACCACCTCGACGACCGGGCTCGCGACGGCGACGTCTCGGTCCTGCGCGAGCGTCGGGAACAATGCCTCCGCGAAACCGGAGCGCGGACCGCGCACCTCGAGGTCGGCCTTGCCGGATAGGACCGCGAGGCCCGCGTTGAGCTCGGCGATCGCGGCGTGATTGACGAGTTCCACCGCGTAGCCGAGCGCGACGCCGAAGGCGATCGCGACGACGGCGAGCAGTGCCCGGCCCCGCAGCGCTTCGCGCACGCCGCCCGTCACGGCGCGCGCGACGGCCGAGGTCGGGGACGAATGCAGGGTGGAGCGGGGAAGGTGCGCGGTGGCTGCGACGCCCGTCATTCGATGTCCGCCGCGGACGTCTCGTGCAGCCCGTCGGTTGCCAGGCGCAATACGCGATCGGCGGATGCGGCGACGGCTCGCGAGTGCGTCGCGAGCACGGCGGCGGCGCCGGCGTCCCTGACCGTATCGCGCAGCAGCCCGACGATCTGGCGTGCGGTCTGCGGATCGAGGTTGCCAGTGGGCTCGTCGGCGAGCACGAGCGAAGGCCGGTGCACCAGTGCCCGCGCGATCGCGACGCGCTGCAGCTCGCCGCCGGACAGCTCGCGCGGAGCGCTTGCGCCGCGCTCGCGGAGGCCGACCGCATCGAGCATCGCGTCCGCGCGCCGATCGGCCTCGAGACCCTGCACGCCCGCGAGCGCAAGGGGCAACGCGACGTTCGCAGCGACGCTCAGGTACGGCAGCACGTGGAACGCCTGGAACACGAAGCCCATCCGATCGCGGCGGAACAGCGTCCGTGCTTCGTCGTCGAGCCCGGCGCAGTCGACGCCGGCGACGAACACGCGGCCCTCGTCCGCCGGCTCCAGGCCGGCGATGATGTTGAGAAGCGTCGACTTGCCGACGCCCGATGCGCCGACGATGGCGACGTATTCGCCGGGCTCGACGACGAGCGAGACGCCGCGGAAGATCGCGCGCGGCGACGGCGATCCGAACGCCTTCGCGACGTCGCGCAGCTCGACCAACCGGGCGGCCGCGGGCGGCGCGTCAGACCTGCGTGGGAATGAAGCGCAACGCGACGCCGTTGTTGCAGTAGCGAAGGCCCGTCGGCGCCGGTCCGTCGTCGAAAACGTGCCCGTGGTGCCCGCCACATTTGGCACAGTGGTACTCGGTGCGCGGCAGGATCAGCTTGTTGTCGGTCTTCGTCGCGAACGCGCCGGGGATCGTGGTGAAGTAGCTCGGCCATCCGGTGCCGCTGTCGAACTTCATCGCCGACGTGAAGAGCGGCAGCGCGCAGCCCGCGCAGACGAAGACCCCGGGCCGGTGCTCGTCGTTCAGCGGGCTCGAAAACGGACGCTCGGTGCCCTCGTGCCGCAGCACCGCGTACGCGGGCGCGTCGAGCTCCTTGCGCCATTCGTCGTCGGTCCTGACCACAGGCTTCGCGTCGGTCGCGATCTGCGCGTCGCTCGCGAGCAGCTTCTTCCAGTTGCGCTGCAGGTCCTCGACGCTCGGTGTCTTGTCGCTGGGTTTCTTCATGAATTGGGCGGGGACGAGTCCGGCGCGCGTCAGCAGCGCGACCGCAAAGGCTTGCAACACGAGGCGACGGTTCATCGAAGGGGCTCCGTTCGATACGATGGGGTTGGACGCCCGCGGCGCGCCACGCGTTCCGCGGGTCGCGGCGATCATTCGCAATCCTCGCCGACGTTCCAGACGGCGGCGACGACGTCGCGGAGCGCGCGGATCGGCGGCTCGTCGCCGCGTTCCCGGCGATGGACGAACGCGAGCGAGGTGACGATCCGGGTGTCGCCCCAGATTTCGATCGTGTCCCCCGCGTGGGCGGCCAGGTCCTCGCGCATCAGCGCGACGCCGAGGCCCGCGGCGACCAGCGAGTTGATGACCGCCTCGTTGTCGGCCTCGACTCGCCGGGTGGGCGCGATCCCGTGGGCGGCGAAGAGGTCGGTGGCGAGCGCGTAGTGGGTGCTGACCGGCGGCGTCATGATCCAGGGCTCGGCCGCGATCGCGTCCCAGCTCGCGTCGCGCAGACGGCCGGCCCACGCCGCCGGCACGACGATGCAGAATGCGAGCCGGCGGCGCAGGGGCATCGCCGCGACGGCGGGATGCACCGCATTGCCGAAATAAAACGATGTGTCGAGCTCGCCGTCGCGGACCTTACCGAACGCGGCGCCGGAGATCTGCTGGTGTACGTCGATGTCGAGCAGCGGGAAGCGGTCGACCGCGTGGCGCAGCACGTCGGCTACCCGCGTCAGGCCGGGGTCCGCCACGGTACCCATGCTGACACGGCCGGCCAGCTCGCCGTGCAGCGCCACCGCGTGGCTGCGCAGCGAATGCGCCGCCGCGATCACGCGCCGCGCATCGGCGAGCAGTGCGCGACCGGCGGCCGTGAGCGCCATGCCCGCCGCGTTGCGGTCGAACAGCGCCACGTCGAGCTCTTCCTCCAGGGCCTTGATCTGTGCGGAGACCGCCGGCTGGCTGACGTGCAGGCGTTCCGCGGCACGGGTCAGATGGCCGAGCTCGGCGACCGCCGCAAAGCTGCGAAGCTGGTAGAGCTCCATCCTTAGCCGTTGATTCTGCGGGGCAAAACCGCGAACGCGCGCGAATCGCAATCGGTTATGTCGTTGATCCAAAAGAACGATTTGAACGTGATCGCAACGCCTCCTATATTCGCATTGTGCGGCGCAACAAGCGCTGCGCAATCAAACGAGCCCCACGAGGGCATGGAGAAGCAACATGACCACCTACGAAGTTTCCTCGCCTGCCGCCGCCGAACTGTACTTCAGCCAAAGCTTCGTCGGCGACGTGGCGACGTTCGTCACCGCGGTCGTCGCCAAGCTCGGAAGCGGTCGTTCGAATCGCTCGCGTGGCCGCAGCGGCGCTACCCGCGAAGAGGCGCGCCGGCAAAGCGTACTCGACCGCCTCGACCGCTGGTTCTGGCGTCAACAGCAGAAGGCGCACGAGTCCTACCTCGCAGGCGCCCAGGACGTCTTCGACCTCGAGCGGCGCATCGACGCCATCGAGCGCGGCGTCGTCCGCCCGTACTACTGATCGGCAGACGGCACCTGCGTCAAAGCAGGCCTTCGAGGAGTTGAACGTCGACCTGCGCCCCCGCGTCGAGGTTGCCGGTGTCGGCCGATAGCACGACGAAACAGTTCGCGCGCGACATCGACGACAGGATTCCCGACCCCTGGTCGCCGGTGGTGCGCACGGACCACCCGCCGGCGCCATCCGGCGCCAGCACCGCGCGCTGGAATTCGGTGCGACCCGGCGTCTTGCGGATCGGCGCCGCCAGGGCGGCCTTGAACGTGGGCATCGGGTCGACGTGCCGGCGGCCCTGCAGCACGAGCAGCGCGTCGCGCACGAACTCGTAGAACGTGACCATCACCGATACCGGGTTGCCGGGCAGCCCGAAGAAATGCGCGCTTCGAATCCTGCCGTACGCCAGCGGACGGCCGGGCTTCATCGCGATCTTCCAGAACAGCACCTCGCCGAGCTTGTCCATCAGCTCCTTGACGAAGTCGGCTTCGCCGACCGACACGCCGCCCGACGTGATCACGACGTCCGCGGCCGCGGCCGCGCTCGAGAATGCCTGCTCGAGCCGATCGGGGGCATCGGGGACGACACCCATGTCGAGCACCTCGCAGCCGAGCCGCTCGAGCATCCCGTACAGCGTGTAGCGGTTGCTGTCGTAGATCTCGCCGGCGCCAAGCGGCTGCCCTACCGATCGCAGCTCGTCGCCGGTCGAGAAGAACGCGACGCGCAGACGCCGGAACACGGTGACTTCGCCGATGCCGAGCGAGGCCAGCATGCCGAGCTCGGCCGGGCGTACCGGTTGTCCCGTGCGGAAGACGACCTCGCCCCGCTTCAAATCCTCGCCGGCGAAGCGCCGGTTCTGCCCGGCCTTGCCCACCGCGCCCGCCGCGACGCAGACCCCGTCCGGCGTCGCGCGTGCGCGCTCCTGCATCACGACGGTGTCCGCGCCGCGCGGCATCACGCCGCCGGTGAAGATGCGTACCGCGTCGCCTTCGCGAACCTCGCCGGTAAACGGTTTGCCGGCGAACGATTCGCCGATCCGCCGCAGTGTCGTCTCGGCGTCCTTCGCGAGGTCGGCGAAGCGCAGCGCCCATCCGTCCATCGCCGAGTTGTCGTGCCCCGGCACGTCGAATGGCGAAACGACGTCCTCGGCCAGCACGCGGCCGAGCGCGGCACGGATGTGCACGCGTTCGACGGCGGTCACCGGCGACAGGAATTCGCGGATCAGCGCGCGTGCCCGATCCACCGGGAGCGAGTTCGGGTCGTAATCGTCGGCGCAGGAGAGCTCGCGAAGCGTGCGTGTCGTTTCCATGGTCAGTCGTAAAGCGCCGCCCCGAACGACTGACGCGCCCCCTTCGGGGGCAGCGAGCGTGGGGACGTTTTCATCAGTGCGAGGCCGCGCCCTGGGCGAGGTCCGCGGGCGTATTGATGTTGCGGAACGCGTCGGCCTCGTCGTCGAAAACGACCTCGGCCGTCGGCAGCGTCGCATACCAGGCGTCGATCTTGCGTCCGCCGCTTTCGAGGAAGCGCGCGAGATGCGGCAGCAGCGAGCGGCGGGCGAGTGCGAACACCGGATGCGGTTGATCGAAGGTGCGCGCGACCGCGAGGTCGATCGGCCGTGCATCGAATGCCGCAGCCAGACGATGGACGAGATCCGTCGGCAGGAACGGCGAGTCGCACGGGCTCGTCACGACGAACTCCGTTTTCGCAACCGCGAGCCCGGCGTGCAGTCCGGCAAGCGGGCCCGCATAGCCGCCGACGGTGTCCGCGACGACCGGATGGCCGAATTCGGCATAGCGCTCGGCGTTGCGATTGGCATTGATCACGATCGTTGCCACCTGGGGCGCAAGCCGCGCGATCACGTGGGCGACGAGCGGCCGGCCGGCGAGGTCGACGAAACCCTTGTCGACGTTGCCCATCCGGCGGCCCTGGCCGCCGGCGAGGACGATGCCGGTGATCTCGGCACGCTGCGGTTTCATCGATCCCGAAGGAAGCGCTCGCCGCCGGTGAAAAGGAGGTAATGGCGGTTCGTCGCGCGGCCGATCATCGTCATGCCGATCTTCTGCGCGATCTCGAAGCCCATTTGCGTGAGGCCGGAGCGCGATACCAGGAACGGAATGTTCATCTGCGCCGCCTTGATGACCATCTCCGACGTGAGCCGACCGGTCGTGTAGAAGATCTTGTCGTCGCCTTCGCAGTCGTCGAGCCACATCCGGCCGGCGATGGCGTCGACGGCGTTGTGGCGTCCCACGTCCTCGACGAACTGCAGAATCGCCGAATGCATGCCGTCGTTGGAAGCGAGGGCGCAGCCGTGCACGGCGCCTGCCTGCTTGTAGATCGTCTCGTGCGTGCGCACCCTGTCGAGCAACTCGTAGAGCGCGGATTGCGTCAGCGTCGCGTCGCGCGGCAGCCGGACGTTCTCGATGTCGTCCATCAGGTCGCCGAACACGGTGCCCTGTCCGCAGCCGCTCGTCTTCGTGCGCTTTGCCGTCTTCGCCTCGAGGTTCTCGAGACCGTGCCGCGTCTTGATAACGACGGAGTTCGTTTCCCAGTCCACCTGCACCGCGTCGATCTCGTCGAGGCTCTTCACGAGCCGCTGGTTGCGCAGGTAGCCGATCGCGAGCGCTTCCGGGGCCCCGCCGAGCGTCATCAGCGTGAGGATCTCCTGCTTGTCGACGTACAGCGTCAATGGATGCTCGCCGGCGATCGGCACGTTTCGCGCCTCGCCATGCTCGTCGACGGCGGTCACGTCGAACGTCGCCGGACGCGCGGCGTCGGTGAGCACGATTCGCGAACGAACGCGGCTTGCAGCGCCGCCGGAACCCTGCGCATCGCCGGCGGCAACGGGCGCGTCCTCGATCCGTTCGTCGTTCATCGCCTTTCCCGTCGTCATCCGCCGATGTACGACATTTCGATGCGCGCCTCGCGCGGCGTCGCCGCCGTGCGGATCTCGGAATAGCGGTCCGCGCGGCCGCGCCAGATCGCGGCAATCGCGTTGCCGATCTGCGCGTCCGCATAGGACCCGCGTAAGAGCGCCCGCAGGTCGTAGCCGCTGTCGGCGAAAAGACACGTGTAGAGCTTGCCGTCCGTCGACAGCCGTGCACGCGTGCAGTCGCGGCAGAACGCCTGCGTCACCGACGCGATGATGCCGATCTCGCGGCCGTCGTCGCGATAGCGCCATCGCTGCGCGACCTCGCCCACGTAGTTGGGATCGACCGGCTCGAGCGGGAATTCGCGGTCGATGGCGGCGACGATCTCGGCCGCCGGCACCACGTGATCCATTCGCCAGCCGTTCGTGTGGCCGACGTCCATGTACTCGATGAAGCGAACGATGCACCCGCTGTCGCGGAAATGGCGCGCGAGCGGCACGATCGCGTGCTCGTTCATGCCACGCTTGACGACGGCGTTGATCTTGATCGGCGCCAGTCCCGCCGTTTGCGCCGCCTCGATCCCTTCGAGCACCCGTGCGACGGGGAAATCGACGTCGTTCATTGCCCGAAACGTCGCGTCGTCGAGCGCGTCGAGGCTCACGGTCACGCGCGACAGGCCGGCGTCGCGAAGGGACTGCGCCTTTTTGGCAAGCAGCGCGCCGTTCGTGGTCAACGTCAGATCGACATCGCCGAGCGAGGCGAGCATCTCGACCAGCCGCTCGACCCGCCGGCGCAGCAGCGGTTCGCCGCCCGTGAGCCGGATCTTGCGCACGCCGCGCGACACGAAGATTCGCGCGATGCGCACGATTTCCTCGAAGCTCAGGATCTCCGCCTGCGGCAGGAACGGGAAGTCCCGGCCGTAGACGTCCTTCGGCATGCAGTAGACGCAACGGAAGTTGCAGCGGTCGGTGACCGAGATCCGCAGGTCGGAGAGCGGCCGCCCGAGCACGTCGATCGGTTTGTCCGCCGCGGCGGGGGCGGCAGCGGCTTCGCGCACGAACGCATCCCGCGCGGCCGCGCTCGCCGCGCCGCGAACGTCAGTGAGCGGAATGACGGTAGCCATCGGATGGTTCGATGTTAGCAGACCGATCTTCGCCGCCCCTGCGGGCGGTATGATCGGTCAGCGCACGCATTCGGTGCGACATTCGTTCCCCGCGCATCATCGAGACATGCAGCCGCTCACCCGAGCCGTCGACGTCATCATCGCGCGGATTCCGCTTACGAACCGCTGGGCGAGCGAGCGCTGGCAGCCGGTTGCGGTCGAACTCGCGTCTGCGTCGGATCCGCGCCCGGATCGCAACGCCGTCCCCGGCTCGCAACCCTGCGTGGTCGAAGACGTGGACCGCTGGCGCTGCAAGGGCTTTGAAATCGAGCTCCATCCCACCGAAGCCGAAGGGTATTTCCTGAACCTGACCGCACCCGATCCCCGCATCTTCGTCATGTGGCGTCTGTTCGACGATGGAGCAATGCCCATTGCGCGTCCGGTGCTGCTGACGGTGAGCTACAACCAGGCGGGCCGCTACATGGATGGCGGCGAGCAGGTCGACGGCGTTCCGATGTTGCCGGCGATCGCCGCCTGGATGCGGCCCTTCATCGCTGAACACTACAAGCCGGAACCTCGCCGCAAAGTGCGCCGCAACGATCCGGTCGGCGATGAAGCCGGCCCGCCGCGCCAACGCGGGCCGCGCGTGAAATCGGAGCCTTGAGGTGGCCGACACGTCGCGATCGACCGGTTTCTCGCTTCGCCGCTGGTCGCAGCGCAAGCTTGCCGCGGAGCGCGGCGAGCGCGAGGCACCGAGCGTTGCGGTAACGCCGGACACTAGCCGGAAGGCGAGCGTTCCCGCGCCGCCCGAGGTCACCCGTCCCGTGTCCGTCGCGCCGGATGCGCCGGTTTCGACCGCCGCGGGATCGACGGCACCGGCGACGATGCAGACCCCCGTAGCGTTGCCGTCGATCGAGTCGCTCACGATCGACTCGGATTTCGCGCCGTTCATGCAGCC
>DATIEN010000102.1:0-8131 GCA_035455705.1 Casimicrobiaceae bacterium
TGCAATTCCAGGTGAGCGCGCTCGACTATTCGAGCTATGTCGGTCGCCTCGGCATCGGCCGCATTCGGCGCGGCACCATGGTCGCCGGACAGGAGGTTGCGGTCCTCGATCGACCGCTCGCCGACGGCGAAATGCCTCCGCGCGCACGCGTGGGTCAGGTCTACATGTTCGAGGGGCTCGATCGGTCGCCCGTCGAACGCGCGTCGGCCGGCGACATCGTGCTCGTGACGGGGATCGATGCATTGACGATCGGAACGACACTGGCGTCCGTCGAGCAGCCGGAGGCGCTGCCGGCGATCTCCGTGGATGAGCCGACGCTGTCGATGTACTTCCAGGTCAACACGTCACCGCTTGCGGGAACGGAAGGCAAGTACGTGACGTCCCGCAATCTTCGGGAGCGCCTGAATCGCGAGCTGCTGACGAACATGGCGCTGCGCGTCGAAGAGACCGCGGACACCGACGTGTTCCTCGTGTCCGGGCGCGGCGAGCTGCATCTCACGATCCTGCTCGAGAACATGCGCCGCGAGGGCTACGAGCTCGCGGTATCGCGGCCGCGCGTCGTGCAGAAACTGATCGACGGCGTGCCCTGCGAGCCGTACGAGTTGCTTTCGGTCGACGTCGAGGCGCAGAGCCAGGGCGGGGTGATGGAAGCGCTCGGCGCGCGGCGGGGCGAGCTCGTCGACATGGCATCCGACGCGCAGGGACGCGCGCGGCTCGACTACCGGATCCCGGCTCGCGGCCTGATCGGCTTCCAGAGCGAATTCATGAACCTGACGCGCGGCACCGGCGTCATGAGCCACGTGTTCGACACGTTCGCGCCGCTGAAGGGCGACATTCCGGAGCGGCGCAATGGCGTGCTCGTCTCGCAGGAGGACGGCGAGGCGGTCGCCTATGCGCTGTGGAACCTGCAGGAGCGGGGGCGGATGTTCGTGTCGCCCGGCGACGTGCTCTATGAGGGCATGGTGATCGGCATTCACAGCCGCGACAACGACCTCGTCGTCAACCCGATCAAGGGCAAGAAGCTCACCAACATCCGCGCCGCCGGCAAGGACGACGCGATCCTGCTGACGCCGCCGATCGCGCTGACGCTCGAGTATGCCGTCGAGTTCATCGCCGACGACGAGCTCGTCGAGATCACGCCGAAGTCGATACGCATCCGCAAGCGGCATCTGAAGGAGCACGAGCGCAAGCGCGCCGCGCGGGAAGCCGCCTGACGTTTCCGATGTCCGCGGACTCGCTCACGCTCGACCGCGCGACCGCCTCGCGGCTCGCATCGCGGGCACTTTCGAGCGTCGCGCGCGAATATCCGCACAAGCTCGACCACACGATGGCGAGCGACGACGATGTGCGGGCGCCGCGCCTGCTCCATCCGTCGTTCCATGCGAGCTACGACTGGCACTCGTGCGTCCACATGCATTGGACGCTCGCACGGCTTCTTCGTCGCTTTCCGGATCTGCCGGAGGGCGGAGCGATCGTGGCATGCTTCGACCGTCATTTCGCCGCCGCTGCGATCGACGTCGAGGTCGCGTATCTGGCGCGAAGCGAAAGCGAGTCGTTCGAGCGCACCTACGGGTGGGCTTGGCTCCTGAAGCTCGCGGCCGAGGTGGAGACGCTCCACGGCGGGCGCTGGCGAACGGGGCTTGCGCCCCTCGCACTCGCGTTCGCCGCTCGCTTCGTCGCGTTCCTGCCGCGCACGCACTACCCGGTGCGTTACGGCGTGCACCCGAACAGCGCCTTCGCGCTTGCCCTCGCGCTCGATTACGCGCGCGCCACGGCCGACGAGATGCTCGGCGACGCCTGTCGCGCGAAGGCGGTCGCATGGTTCGGCGACGACCGCGATGCGCCGGTGCGGTTCGAGCCTTCCGGCACCGACTTCCTGTCGCCGTCGCTCGTCGAGGCCGAGCTCATGCGCCGAGTGCTCGATGCGTCGACGTTCGGCGAATGGCTTTCGGCGTTCCTGCCGCAATTCCCGAGCGGGGCGCCGCGATCGCTGTTCTCGCCCGTCGACGTCGTCGACAGGACCGACGCGCAGCTCGTTCACCTCGACGGTCTCAACCTGTCGCGTGCCTGGTGCTTCCGCGGCATCGCCGCCGCGCTGCCGGCCGGCGACCCGCGCGCGTCGATTGCGATCGCCGCTTCCGCGCGCCACCTGCAAGCCGGGTGGGAGGGACTCGCAAGCGACGCGTTCGTCGGCACGCACTGGCTCGCGACTTTCGCGCTTCTCGCGCTCGACGGCTGACGAGGCGCTACACTCGCGCGCCATGCTCACGCAGTTGCTGCTCGTCACCGTGCTCGTCGCGCTGATCGTCGCGGTGGTGCTCGGGGCTGTCGGTCTCGCGCGGCTTGCCGCGCTCGCGCGCACGCGCGACGCATCCGCACGCGACATCGGTGAGCTCCGCGGGCTGCTCGAGGCGTTCGGCCGCGACGCCGGCGATCACGAGCGCGACATCCGCACCGATCTCGCAATCGCGCGCAACGAAGCGGCGGGCGCCGCGACCACGCTGAGGCAGGAAGTCGCCGAGGTGATGACCCGCCAGCAGCAAGGGATGGCCCGCGAGCTCGGCACGATGAGCGCGTTGCAGCACGACCAGTTGCGCGCGTTCGGCGAGCGGCTCGGCCAGCTCACCCAGAGCTCGGAAGCGCGGCTCGAGGCCCTCCGTGCGACGATCGAGCAGCGTCTCGACCTGCTGCGCGCGGAGAACACGCGCAAGCTCGACGAGATGCGCGCGACCGTCGACGAGAAGCTCCAGGCGACGCTCGAGCAGCGCCTCGGCGCATCGTTCCGGCAGGTGTCCGAGCGGCTGGAGCAGGTGCATCGGGGTTTGGGCGAGATGCACGCGCTCGCGACCGGCGTCGGCGATCTGAAGCGCGTGCTGACGAACGTGAAGTCGCGCGGCACGTGGGGCGAGGTGCAGTTGGGCGCGCTGCTCGCCGACGTGTTGACGCCGTCGCAATACGCGCAGAACGTCGCGACGCGTCCGGGCTCGAACGAGCGTGTCGAATTCGCCGTGCGTTTTCCCGGCCGCAGCGACGACGGTGCGCCATGCTGGTTGCCGATCGACGCGAAGTTCCCGCTCGAGGACTGGCAGCGGCTGCAGGATGCGATCGAGCGCGCCGACGCCGACGCGGTCGAGGCGAGCCGCAGTGCGCTCGAGCAGTTCTTCAAGCGACAGGCGAAATCGATCCACGACAAGTACGTCGAGGCGCCGCACACCACCGATTTCGCGATCCTGTTCGTCCCGACCGAGGGACTGTTCGCCGAGGCCGTCGCGCGACCGGGGCTCGCCGATACGCTGCAGCGCGATTACCGCGTGACGCTCGCCGGCCCCACCAATCTGGTCGCGATGCTGAACAGCCTGCAGCTCGGCTTTCGCACGCTCGCCATCGAAAAGCGCTCGACCGAGGTCTGGCGCGTGCTCGGCGCGGTCAAGACGGAGTTCGGGCGCTTCGGCGAGATCCTCGCGCGGACGAAGAATCGCCTCGACCAGGTGGGCAAGACGCTCGACGAGGCGGGGCGCAAGAGCACGACGATCGCCCGCAAGCTGCGCGACGTCGAGGCGTTGCCCGAGGACGAGGCCGATCGGCTGCTGACGGGGAACGAACGGCGCGTCATCGACGTCGACGACGACGAATCGGATACGCAGGCGCTTCTGCCACCGCTTTCGTGACCTGCGACCGATGCTGAGGGCGTTGCGCCGCTGGCGCGAGCGGCGCGTGCTGCGCACGGCCGCGCTCCCCGATGCGCTGTGGGGGGAAGCCTGCGCGGCACTGCCGTTCCTGTCGATGTACCGCGCCGACGAGATGCGGCGCCTGCGCGACCTCGTCGTGCTGTTTCTCGATGCGAAGAGCATCGTCGGCGCGCAGGGGCACGAGGTCACCGCGCTGCAGCGGACGATCATCGCGATCCAGGCCTGCGTGCTCGTTCTGCAGCTCGACCTCGCGCTCTACGACGGCTTCGAGAACGTGGTCGTCTATCCCGGCGAGTTCGTGCCCGGCTGGGAGTATGAGGACGAGGCGGGCGTCGTGCACCGGCGCGACGATGCGCTGGCCGGCGAGGCGATGCATCTCGGGCCCGTCGTGCTGTCGTGGCCCGACGTCGCGGCGGCCGCCGACTGGGACTCGGCGCAGATGAACCTCGTCATTCACGAGTTCGCGCACAAGATCGACATGGTCGACGGCGACGCGAACGGCTGCCCGCCGATGCCGGAAGGCTTGCGCGGCGAGTGGCAGCGCGCGCTGCAGGCCGCGTACGAGGATTTCGTCGCGCGTGTCGACGCGGGCGAGGACACGGCGATCGACCCCTACGCCGCCGACGCGCCGGGCGAATTCTTCGCCGTGCTTTCGGAAGTCTTCTTCGCCGAGCCGGCGCTGTTGCTCGAAGAATATCCCGACGTGTACCGCGCTTTCAAGCGCTTCTACCGGCAGGATCCCGCCGCTCGCGCGTCCTGAGTTGCGCGGTTCGGCGGCAGGCGAACGCCACGTGGAAATTCGCGCGATGTCGACGACGACGTGCCGGTCCGCGGCGCGCCGGCGATGCGGCGATCGACCGATTCTGAAGTATTCTTTGCGCTTTGCGTGCCGCGCCGTTTTGCAGAGCGCGGCCGCTTCGCTCCCGCTTTCTCCATCCTCGACTCCTCGATGAACGTCACGCTGGTCGGCTCGCGCTACTTCGGCGCCACGGTCTTCGACGCATTGCGCGACGACGGCGCAACCATCCTGCAGGTCGTGGTGCCCGCGGCCGACGATCGCCTCGCCCAAGCGGCGGAAGCGGCGGCCGTGCCGGTGCACATCCTCGCCAACCCGCGCATCGTTCCCGGCGAGGCCATTCCCGACGGCACGGACCTGATCGTCGCTGCGCACACCCATGCACGGGTGAGTGACGAGGCGCTCGGCCGCGCGCGCCTTCGCGGCGTCGGCTATCACCCGTCGCTGCTGCCGCGCCATCGCGGCATCGCGGCCGTCGAATGGACGGTGCTCTGCGGCGACCCCATCGCGGGCGGCACCATATACCACCTCGCGGAAGGATGGGACCGCGGCGCCGTCGCGATGCAGGACTGGTGCTTCGTGCTGAAAGGCGAGACCGCGCGCGAATTGTGGGAGCGCGCGCTCGCGCCGCTTGGTCTCGACCTCGTGAAGCGCGTCGTGCGGCACGCAACGACCCATGGAGCGCTGCCCGCGCATCGGCAGGACGAGCGCTTCGCCACGAAGGCGCCGATGATCCGGCCGACGATCTCGCTCACCGACGAGGGTCAGGCCGCGCGCGCTTCGCTCGTCGTCACCGCGATCGGCACCGACCGGCCGGGCCTCGTGAGCCTTCTCTCCGAGCGTGCGCAGGGATTCGGTGCGAACTGGGCCGGGAGCCGGATGACCAACCTCGCCGGTCAGTTCGCCGGCATCGTCCATTTCGACGTGCCGGCGCAAAACGCCGAGCCGCTCGCGCAGGCGTTGCGCGGACTCGAAACATCCGGCTTGCGGATCGTCATTGCGCAAAGCGAGACGCCGGCTGCACCGCCTGGACGCCGCATCGTCTCGCTCGAACTCTCCGGCATCGACCGGCCGGGCATCGTCCGCGACCTTTCGCGTCACCTCGCCGAGCGCGGCATCAGCATCGACGATCTGCACACCGAGATCGTCGACGGCGGCGCCACCGCGCAGCATCTGTTCAAGGTGCACGCCGTGCTGGTCGTGCCCGAAGCGCTCGCCACCGAGTCGCTGCGCGCCGCGCTCGAAAGGCTTGCGAGCGAGATGATGGTCGACATCGCCCTCGGCGACGGAGAGCGCGCCTCCGAGTAGCTCAGGTCTTCGGCCGCAGCGCTGACTTCGGCCGGAACGCCTTGCACACGTCCTCGTTCGTCTCGACGTAGGGCCCGCCGATGAGGTCGATGCAATAGGGAACGGCGGGGAAGACGCCGTCGAGCGTTTCCTTGATCGCCTTCGGTTGGCCCGGCAGATTCAGGATCAGCGCGCGGCTGCGCACGACGCCGACCTGCCGGGACAGGATCGCCGTCGGCACGTAGCGCAGGCTCACCTGCCGCATCTGCTCGCCGAATCCGGGGAGCACCTTCTCTGCGACGGCGAGCGTCGCCTCGGGCGTCACGTCGCGCGGCGCCGGCCCGGTACCGCCGGTGGTCAGCACCAGATGGCAGCCGACGGTGTCGACCAGGTCGATCAGCGTGCGTTCGATCACGGCTCGTTCGTCGGGAATGAGGCGCGTCTCGAAACGAAACGGTGTTGCCAGCGCGGCTTCGAACCACGACCGCAGGCCGGGGACGCCCTGGTCCTCGTACACGCCTTGCGAGGCGCGGTCGGAAATCGAGACGAGGCCGACGAGAAGCTCGTTAGAGGGATCCATGCTCGACGATGCGTCGCAATGCACGAAAAAGGAGCCGCGCCTTCGCGGGCGGCGCGCCGCGAGCGCGCTCGGCGCGCGCGCCTTCGACGAGCGCGTCCAGCGTCCGGCGCGGCGCGTCGGGATAATGCTCGACGAACGCCTGCACGGCGTCCGGCTCGTCGAGCAGCCGGTCGCGCCAGCGCTCGAGCGTGGCGAAGCGCTCGCGCTCCTCGCGTGACGGTTCGCGCCAGGCTGCAAGCGCCGCGCGGATCGAAGCGGGATCGACGTCGCGCATCAGGCGACCGACGTACTGCATCTGGCGCCGGCGCGCTTCATGGCTCGCAATGGCGCGTGCGCTCGCGATCGCATCGACGAGCGGCTCGGGCAGCGCGAGCGACGCGAGCCGCGCGGGATCGATCGCGACCAGTTCGACGCCGAGTTCCTGCAACGCATGCATTTCGTGCTTGCGCCTGGTCTTCGACGGCCGCATCGGCGGCTCGGGCGAAGGCGATTGCGGGCGGGACATTGCGAGCGAACGAGGGTGCGGGAGACGGCCGACGATGGACCGCCTTTGCTATGATAGCCCACGCCGAATACCCGCATGATGCCCATCTCCGCGAACACGCAGCGCGCCGCTCGCAGCACCCACATGCCGGAGAACGCGCCTGCCGCGACGCATTTCCCGGTTTCCACGGACACGCTCGAGCGCATCGCGCAATCGGTGCTCGACGCCGCGCACGCGGGTGGCGCCACCGCCGCGGAGACCGAGGTGTCGCAGGCGATCGGCCAGAGCGTCACCGTACGCAAGGGCGAGGTCGAGACGATCGCGTACAACCGCGACAAGGGTGTCGGCATCACGGTCTACGTCGGCACGCGACGCGGTCACGCCAGCACCGCCGACTTCTCGGACGAATCGATTCGCGCGAGCGTCGACAAGGCGCTCACGATCGCTCGCTACACGGCCGAGGACCCGGCCGCCGGTCTCGCCGACCCCGATCTGCTCGCGAAGACGTGGCCCGATCTCGATCTCTATCACCCGTGGGACTTGCCGGTCGAGCGCGCGCTCGCGATCGCGCGTGAAGCCGAGTCCTCGGCGCTGGCCGTCGATCCGCGCATCTCCAACAGCGAGGGCGCCACGGTATCGCGCGGGGAATCGGAGTTCGTCTACGCGAACAGCGACGGATTCGCAGGCGGCTATCGCAGCTCGCGCCATCACATCGATTGCTCGGTCATCGCCGAAGCCGACGGATCGATGCAGCGCGACTACTGGTACGCCGCGGCGCGTGCGGCGGAGGACCTGCAGTCGCCGGAGGAAGTCGGACGCATCGCCGGCGAACGAACGGTGCGAAGGCTCGGCGCGCGGCAGCTCGGAACGCTCGAATGCCCGGTTCTGTTCGAGGCGCCCGAGGCGGCCGATCTGCTGGGCTCGTTCGTGCACGCCGTCTCCGGCGGCAGCCTCTATCGCCGCTCGTCGTTCCTGCTCGATTCGCTCGGCACGCAGGTGTTCGCGCCGATCGTCAACGTCCGCGAGGAGCCGCATCTTCCGCGCGCGCGCGGCAGCGCACCTTTCGACGCGGAGGGCGTCGCCACGTATTCGCGCGACGTCGTCGTCGACGGCATGCGGCGCGGCTACTTCCTCGCCACGAAGCGCGGTCTGTCCGCACACGGAAGTGGTGGGTGATCCAGTTCGGTACGTCCACGGTCAGGAAGGTCTCCACCTGGGGCAACCCCGGTCGGCCGTTGACACACTCGGTGTCCGTCCCGAGGGGGAACTCCGTCTGAGGCTCGACGATGAGGGCA
>DATIEN010000103.1:0-9093 GCA_035455705.1 Casimicrobiaceae bacterium
GACCCCCGAAAACGCGAGGGCTATAAAGACCGCTTCGCGCAGGCGATCGCCATGCGCCGGCTGTATCAATCACGAAAGATGCCGAGGCCCACTCGCGCGTCGCATCGAACCGAAAGGAATGCTCCGTGAACAAGTCCGAAATGATCGACGCCATCGCGCGTCATGCCGATATCTCGAAGGCGGCCGCGGGGCGCGCGCTCGACGCGACGGTGGGCGCGATCAAGACGTCGCTGCGCAAGGGCGACATCGTCACCCTCGTCGGCTTCGGCTCGTTCTACGTGGGCAAGCGCAGCCCGCGCGCGGGGCGCAATCCGCGCACCGGCGACGCGATCCGGATCAAGGGCGGAAAAGTGCCGAAGTTCCGCGCTGGCAAGGCCCTCAAGGATGCGCTAAACTAGCATGCTTCGCCAAAGAAGGGTGCTTAGCTCAGCTTGGTAGAGCGTCGCCCTTACAAGGCGAATGTCGGCGGTTCGATCCCGTCAGCACCCACCACGGGCCTCGGTGGCCATACGCTGGAGTGGTAGTTCAGTTGGTTAGAATACCGGCCTGTCACGCCGGGGGTCGCGGGTTCGAGTCCCGTCCACTCCGCCAATAACATCGACAAGGGCGAACGCGAGTTCGCCCTTGTCGCATTCGGACGCGTTTCCAAAAAGGTATCGCCTCATGTTCGACCTGCTTCACAAGCACAAGCGGCTCGCGCAGATCATCCTCGGCATCGTCACGCTGCCGTTCGTCTTCTTCGGCACTTACCAGTACTTCAGCGGCAGCGGGCGCCAGGATACGGTCGCGACGGTCGGCCGGAACACGATCACCCAGGCCGAGTTCGACGAGGCGCTGCGCGATCAGCAGCAGCGGATGCGCCAGGCGCTCGGCAACAATTTCGACGCGTCGATGCTGGACACGCCGGAGATGCGCTACGCGCTGCTCGACCAGCTCGTGAACCAGCGGCTGCTCGAGAACGAGGCGCGCAACGACCGCTTCCGCGTGACCGATGCGCAGCTCGCGCAGTTCATCGCGGGGCTGCCGCCGTTTCAGGACAACGGAAAGTTCTCGGCCGACCGGTATCGCGAAGTGCTCGCGAGCCAGGGCATGTCGCCGCTCGCGTTCGAGCAGCGCGTACGCGCCGACCTGGTGCTCGCCCCGCTGTCGGACCCGATCGTCAACGGCAGCATCGCGGCGAAGTCGTCGGTGCAGCACTACCTTGCGCTGCTCGACCAGAAGCGCGAAGTGGCGGTCGCGTCGATCGCGGCCGAGCCGTTCGAGAAGTCGGTCAAGGTGACCGATGACGAGGTCAAGTCGTACTACGACAAGAATCCCAAGGTGTTCGAGACGCCCGAGATGGCGAGGATCGACTACCTGCTGCTCACGCAGGACGCGATCGCCGCGCAGGTGAAGATCGACCCCGCCGAGGTGAAGCAGGCGTACGAGGCCAATTCGAAGCAGTACACGACGAACGAGGAGCGGCGCGCCTCGCACATCCTGATCGCCGTCAAGAAGGACGCGAGCGAGGCCGAGAAGACGAAGGCGAAGCAGAAGGCCACCGAGCTCGCCGCGAAGGCGCGCGCCAATCCCGATTCGTTCGCGACGCTCGCGAAGGAGAATTCGCAGGACCCGGGTTCCGCTTCTCAAGGCGGAGATCTCGGCTCGTTCTCCCGCGGCGCGATGGTGAAGCCGTTCGAGGACGCGGTTTTCGCGGCGAAGGTCGGGGACATCGTCGGTCCCGTCGAAACCGATTTCGGCTACCACGTCATCAAGGTAACCGGCGTGACGCCCGGACACGTGCAAAGCTTCGACGAGGTCAAGGGGCGCATCGAGGCCGAGCTCAAGCGCCAGAAGGCGGCGCAGAAGTTCGCGTCCGCCGCCGAGCAGTTCCAGAACCTGGTCTACGAGCAGGCCGATTCGCTGCAGGGCGCTGCCAAGGCGCTCGGCCTCAAGGTCGACACGACGCCGTTCGTGACGCGCGACAAGGTGCAGGCCATCGCGATGGGCAGCGCGAAGTTCGTGCAAGCGCTGTTCTCGCCCGAATCGGTGCAGAGCAAGCGCAACACGGAGGCGATCGAGGTCGGCCCGAACGCGCTGATGTCCGGACGGGTCGTCGAGTACAAGCCCGCGGCGCCGAAGCCCTTCGAGGAGGTCAGGGACGAGATTCGCCACCAGCTCACGCGCGCGCGCGCGAGCGAGATGGCGGCGAAGGCGGGGCGCGAGAAGCTCGCCCTGCTCGAGGCGGGCAAGGACGCGGGCGTCGCGTTCGACAAGCCCGTGACGCTCACGCGCAATCAGGTGCAGCCGGGGATGACGCAGGATGCGGCGAGGAAGATCTTCGAGGCGCACGCGCAGAAGCTGCCCGAGTACGTCGGCGCGACGAACGACAAGGGCGGCTTTTCGATCTACCGGCTCGACAAGGTGATCGATCCGCCGGCGCCGGAGGCCGCGAAGGTCGAGGCGGCGCAATCGCGCGTGGGAAGCGAAATCGGTCGCGAGCTGATGAACGCGTATCTCGCGAGCCTGAAGGCCGGCACCGACGTCAAGATCAACCAGACCGCGCTCGAGAAGAAGGCGCAGTAATCGAAATGGGCTGCGCGGGCCGACGGATGGTGTCGTGGAGCGAGCGCCGCTTCACCTCACGTTCGCCGCGCTCACGTTAGCGGTCGCCGAGATACCGCTCCCCCGGTCGAACCTCGCTTCACCTCCGAGTACGATCTCGGGTCTCGCTGCCGGCCTTCGCGCTCTCGGGCCGCACTTCCGATTTGGCGCCTCGTACCCGCCACGAGCGGAAGCGCCGGTTCAGCACTTGTTGTCGCGAATCCAGGCGTTGACCTTCGCGCGTTCCTTGGCGCGCGCGTCGTCGTCCATCACCTCGCGCTCGCCGTTCGCGTTGTAGCGATAGATCGCGAGCTGGCTTTCCGTGAGCTGCTTCAGCTCGGCGCGCATCTGCGCGCAGTTCTCCGCGTGCTCGGCGCTCGTGATGCGGTCCTTGCTCGCCTTCGCCTCGGCCTTCGCGGTTTCGTCCTGACGCTTCTTGAAATCGGCCTCGCGTTGCGCGAGCTCCCGGGCCGCGTTCGGATTCGCGGGCGGCGGCGCGCCGCGCAGTTGCTCGGTCTTCACGTTGCCGGTCACCGGCGGCTGGTCGGAATAGACGACGCGGCCCTGCGCGTCGGTCCATTTGTAGAGCGCCGCACCGGCGCCCACCGGGACGGTGAAGGCGAACAGGAGGGCGAGCGCCGGAAGCGTCGCGCGCAGCATGGGCATCTTCCACCGGATATGACAATGGCAAGTTACCGCGCGGCGCCCGATCCGTCAATCGAACCGATGGCCGAGGGCCGTGTTCCGACCGGTCGTGTCGCGCGGCGGCGACGGCGGCACGGTCCGGCCGGGGGCCGCGGGTATAATCGATTTTTGCGCAAGGAGAGTTCGATGCGTGTCGTGCGCAAGGCGCTCACTTTCGACGACGTCCTGCTCGTTCCTGCCCATTCCAGCGTCGTTCCGCGCGACGTCTCCCTCGCCACCCGCCTGACGCGCACCATTTCGCTCGACATCCCGCTCCTCTCGGCGGCGATGGATACCGTGACCGAAGCCCGCCTCGCGATCGCCATCGCGCAGGAGGGCGGCCTCGGCATCGTGCACAAGAACATGACGGCGTCGCGGCAGGCCGCGGAGGTCGCGAAGGTCAAGCGTTTCGAAAGCGGCGTCGTCAAGGATCCGATCACGATCCCGCCGTCGATGTCCGTGCGCCAGGTGCTCGCTCTCACGCAGCAGTACCGGATCTCGGGACTGCCGGTCGTCGACGGGCGCAAGGTCGTCGGCATCGTCACCAACCGCGACCTGCGTTTCGAGACCAATCTCGACCAGCCGGTGTCCGAGATCATGACGCGCGCCGAGAAGCTCGTCACGGTACCCGAAGGCACGGAGCTCGAGGCGGCGAAGGCGCTGATGCACCGCCACCGCCTCGAGCGCGTGCTCGTCATCAACCGCGAGCACGAGCTGCGCGGCCTCATCACCGTCAAGGACATCCTGAAGTCGACCGAGCATCCGAACGCGTGCAAGGACGAGCTCGGCCGGCTTCGCGTCGGGGCGGCCGTCGGCACCGGCGGCGATACCGACGCGCGCGTCGAAGCGCTCGTCGCGGCCGGCGTCGACGTCATCGTCGTCGACACGTCGCACGGGCACTCGCAGGGCGTGCTCGACCGTGTGCAGGCGGTGAAGAAGCGCTATCCGAACGTCCAGGTGATCGGGGGCAACGTGGCGACGGCGACGGGCGCACGGGCGCTCGCCGACCACGGCGCCGACGGCGTCAAGGTCGGCATCGGTCCCGGCTCGATCTGCACGACGCGCATCGTGGCCGGCGTCGGGGTGCCGCAGGTCTCGGCGATCCAGGAGGCGCTGTCCGGCGTCGCGAACGGCGACGTTCCGATCATCGCCGACGGCGGCATCCGCTATTCCGGCGACATTGCGAAGGCGATCGCTGCGGGTGCCTCGGCCGTGATGCTCGGCAGCCTCTTCGCCGGCACCGAGGAATCGCCGGGCGAGATCGAGCTCTACCAGGGCCGTTCGTACAAGAGCTACCGCGGCATGGGCTCGATCGGCGCCATGCAGACGGGCAGCGCCGACCGCTACTTCCAGGACGCCGAAGGCGAGGGCGCCGCCGAGAAGCTCGTTCCCGAAGGCATCGAGGGACGCGTGCCGTACAAGGGGCCCGTCGCGAACGTGATCCAGCAACTGATGGGCGGCTTGCGCGCGGCGATGGGTTACTGCGGCTGCCCGACGATCCGCGAGCTTTCGACGCGCGCCGAGTTCGTCGAGATCACCGCAGCCGGCGTGCGCGAGTCGCACGTGCACGACGTGCAGATCGTGAAGGAGGCACCGAATTATCGCGTCGAGTGACGAGGCCCGATCGTGCATTGCAGGATCCTGATCCTCGACTTCGGCGCGCAATACACGCAGCTGATCGCGCGCAGGCTGCGCGAGACGAACGTCTACTGCGAGATTCATCCGTGGAACGTCGGCGACGACTTCATCCGCACGTTCGCCCCGCGGGGGATCGTGCTGTCGGGCGGTCCGTCGAGCGTCACCACCCACGAGACGCCGCGCGCCCCGGAGGCCGTCTGGACGCTCGGCGTTCCCATCCTCGGCATCTGCTACGGCATGCAGGCGATGGCGGCGCAACTCGGGGGCCGGGTCGAGACGGGACGCGTGCGCGAATTCGGCCGTGCCGAGGTGCGCGCGCGCGGGCATTCGACGCTGCTGCGCGACATCGAGGATCGCCGTAACGCCGACGGGCACGGTCTTCTCGACGTGTGGATGAGCCACGGCGACAAGGTCATCGACCTGCCGCCCGGCTTCACGCTGGCGGGCTCGTCCGATGCGTGCGCAATCGCCGCGATGGCGGACGAATCGCGGCGCTTCTTCGGCGTGCAGTTCCATCCCGAGGTCACGCACACGCCGAAGGGTGCGGCGATCCTCGCGCGCTTCGCGCACGACATCTGCGGCTGCGGGCACGACTGGAACATGCACGACTATGCCGGCGAAGCGGTCGAAGCGATCCGTGCCAGGGTGGGGAGCGACGAGGTGCTGCTCGGCCTGTCCGGCGGCGTCGATTCTTCGGTCGCGGCGGCCCTGCTGCATCGTGCGATCGGCGATCGCCTCGTCTGCGTGTTCGTCGATCACGGACTGTTGCGCCAAAGCGAAGCCGAGCAGGTGATGGACACGTTCGCGACCCATCTGGGCGTGCGGGTGATCCATGTCGATGCGAGCGACGAGTTCCTCGCCGCGCTCGAGGGCATCGCCGACCCCGAGGCGAAGCGCAAGACGATCGGCCGGCTCTTTGTCGACGTCTTCCAGCGCGAGGCGGCCAGGCTCGCCGCCGCGAAGTGGCTCGCGCAGGGCACGATCTATCCCGACGTGATCGAGTCGGCGACGGCGAAGGGCACGAGCGCGCACACGATCAAGTCGCATCACAACGTCGGTGGCCTGCCGGAAACGCTGCACTTGAAGCTGCTCGAGCCGCTGCGCGAGCTCTTCAAGGACGAGGTGCGCAAGCTCGGCCTCGAGCTCGGCCTTCCGCGCGAGATGGTCTACCGTCATCCGTTCCCGGGGCCCGGCCTCGGCGTGCGCATCCTCGGCGAGGTGACGCGTGCGCGCGCCGAGATGCTGCGCGCGGCCGACGCGATCTTCATCGAGGAACTGCGCGCCGCGCGCGACGAGACCGGCCAGTCGTGGTACGACGCCGTCTCGCAGGCGTTCGCGGTGTTCCTGCCGATCCGCTCGGTCGGCGTGATGGGCGACGGCCGCACCTACGAGCACGCCGTCGCGCTGCGCGCGGTGCAGACCACCGATTTCATGACGGCCGACTGGGCGCCGTTGCCGCATCCGCTGATCGCGCGCGTCAGCAGTCGCATCACGAACGAGGTGCGTGGCGTCAACCGCGTCGTCTACGACGTCTCGAGCAAGCCGCCGGCGACGATCGAATGGGAGTGAACGAGCACGTCACGACGAAGCGCGTTTACGGCGACCACGCCGCGTCGGACGGCACGCGCGTGCTCGTCGACAGGATCTGGCCTCGCGGCCTCACCCGGCAGCGCGCGGCGCAGTTGCGCGAGCTCCTCGATCGCGGGCCGGTCACGCTGCTCTATGGCGCTCGCGACGACGCGCACGACGACGCCGTCGCGCTGCTTCGCTATCTAGATGCCAGGCCGCAACGCTGAACGCTCGCGGCGCACAAGCGCGAAGGGCACGCCCGACGCAGGGTCCGCGCGCCATGCGCAACTCGCCTCGCGCGACGTCTTCTACACGCGCTTTCGCCGCGGCGCGTCCTACGCGCTCGCGCTCGTCGGGGCCACGCTCGCGATCGGCATGCTCGGTTATCGGGCGCTCGAGCACATGAGCTGGCTCGACGCGTTCCACCAATCCGCGCTGCTGCTCTCCGGCATGGGCCCGGTCGTCGACATCAAATCGACGGCAGGCAAGATCTTCGACGGCTTGTACGCGCTCTTCTGCGGGGTGATCTTGCTCGCCTCGACGGGACTGATGTTCGCGCCGGTGATCCATCGCATCCTGCACAGGTTTCACCTCGAGGATGCCGGCGACCGATGAACAGTGGATGGCGCACGCGATCGCGCTCGCGCGCGACGCGGCCGGGCGCGGCGAGGTGCCGGTCGGCGCCATCGTCGTGTGCGGCGGCGCTGTCGTGGGGCGGGGAGGCAATGCGCCGATCGCCGGCAACGATCCGACGGCGCACGCCGAGATCGCGGCGCTGCGCGAGGCCGCTGCGCGAATGGGCAACTATCGGCTCCCGGGCTGCGCGCTGTACGCGACGCTCGAGCCCTGTGCGATGTGCGCCGGCGCGATCCTGCACGCGCGGCTCGCGCGGCTCGTGTTCGGCGCCCGCGACCCCAAGACGGGCGCCTGCGGCTCGGTGATCGATCTCTTCGCGCAAACTCGGCTCAATCACCACACGCGCGTTACGGGGGGTATCGCGGCCGATGCCTGCGCAACGCTGCTGAGCGAATTCTTCGCTGCGCGCCGCCAGCGCGCATCCGAGTGAACATCACGATCGTCGCACCGGCCGGCTTCGCCGATCCCGCGGCGGTGGACCGCGCCGAAGCGCTGCTGACGCGCCTTGGTCACCGCGTGCGCTGCGACGCGACCGCGCGCGGCCGATATCAGCGCTTCTCGGCTCCGGACGACGAGCGCCTCGCGGCGATCGAGCGCGTCGCCGCGGATCCGAGCAGCGACGTCGCGATCATGGTTCGCGGAGGCTACGGCTTCACGCGCCTGATCGACCGTCTCGATTTCGGTGCGCTCGCCGCCGCCGGCAAGCGCTGGATGGGTCACTCGGACTTCACGGCATTCCAGCTCGCTGCGCTCGCGCGCGCGGGCTGCGTGACCTATGCCGGCCCGATGGCGGCGTACGACTTCGGTGCCGCGAGCCCCTCGGTGTTCACGCTCGACAACTGCTTCGGCGTGCTGGCGAACGATGCGTGGTCGATCGACTGCGCACTGCAAGGGCCGAACGGAGCATGCGAAGGCACCTTGTGGGGCGGCAACCTGGCGATGGTGGCGCATCTCGTCGGCACGCCGTACTTTCCGGACGTCGAAGGCGGGATTCTTTTTCTGGAGGATGTCGGCGAGCATCCGTACCGGATCGAACGGATGTTCCACCAGCTGCTGCACGCCGGCGTCTTCGCGCGGCAGAGTGCCGTGCTCCTGGGCGCGTTCACGGAATACGCGCTGAACCCGAACGACGGCGGCTACGACCTCGATGTCGCGATCGCGCATCTGCGCGCACGCACCGATGTTCCCGTCTACACGGGATTGCCGTTCGGGCATGTCCCCGACAAGCTGACGCTGCCGGTCGGCGGCCGATGCGCGCTCGCCGTTGCCGATGGCCGCGCGCGCATCGACCTCACGCGTTATCGATGAGCACGGACGTCTTCGCGCTTCGCACCGTGCGCTGGCAGGAAGCCGAGGACCGTTTGCGCCGCGTGCGCCACGCGGTGTTCGTCGTCGAGCAGGGCGTGCCGGAATCGCTCGAGTGGGACGACGCCGACGCGGTGTCGCTGCACGCGCTCGCCGTGGACGCGGACGGCGCGCCGATCGGCTGCGCGCGTCTCTTGCCCGACGGCCACATCGGCCGCGTCGCGGTGCTCCGGGCATGGCGCCGGCGGGGAGTCGGCGCGGCGCTGCTCGCGCGGCTGATCGGCGAGGCGCACGCGTGCGGCGACCCGCGCGTCGTCGTGAACGCGCAGGTCGAGGCCATGCCGTTCTACGCGCGCTACGGATTCGTCGCGACTGGCGACGTCTTCGAGGAAGCCGGCATTTCCCACCGCGTCATGGAACGCGCACCCTGATCGAGCGCGAAGCGGAACTCGACCTCGTTCGTCACGCTTCCGCGCGAGTCGAAGCTGCGCTCGATCCATTGCGCCGATCCGTCGCGCGCGAGCAGGACGAGCGTCGAGCACCGCGTGCCGTAGTCGGCGCTGACGATGAATGGCGACGAGAGCAGCCGCTCGCGCTCCCGGCCGATGCCGGTGTCCGGCAGTTCGTCGTCGGCCGCGGCGCGCGTATCCGCAAGCATCTGCCAGAGCGGCGCCAAAT
>DATIEN010000104.1:0-5891 GCA_035455705.1 Casimicrobiaceae bacterium
ACCGGCGACGGCACGTACAGCTACCTCGAGGGATTGCGTTTCGAAACGTTGCAAAAGGCGACCGAGCAGACCGACGGAAAGCCGGCGCTGGCGCACACGATCGGCATCAACGCACAAGCGCAGCCGGTGTATCCCGCGAGCGTCCGACCTTTTCCCGGGCGCGAAAATTGCGACTACAATGAGCGCGGCTTCAAATGCAGGGTCCCGGCCGGCCATTACTTCATGATGGGCGACAACCGCGACAACAGCGACGACAGCCGCTACTGGGGATTCGTCCCGGACGACCACCTGCGAGGCAAGGCCTTCTTCATCTGGTTCAACTGGGACGACATCGCGTCGTTTGCATTCAAGCGCGTCGGCAGCGGCATCCGGTGACCGGCAGCGCGGGAGGGAGCACCGTGGGCGGTAACGAGCGTGGACTGTCGATGATCGGCTTCCTGTTCACCACGATCGTCATCATCGTCGTTGCGCTGATCGCGTTTCGCGTCGGGCCGTCGTACATCGAGTACTTCACCGTGCAGAAGGCGCTCGACCAGACGATGCAGGACGTGCAGAACCCCACCGCCTACGAGATTCGCCGCTCGATGGACCGCCGGCTCTCCGCCGATTACGTCGACTCCGTGAATGCCGCCGACGTGGCCATCGGCCGCGAAGGCAACGCGATCGTCGCGACGCTGTCATGGCAGAAGGTCCTGCACATGATCGGCAATGCGAGCATCCTCCTCGAGTTCGAAGCCCGCTCGTCCCGCGGCTAGCGAACCCGTTCCTGGCGACGCACCGAGTTCCGGCGCACCGCGTGCCGGCATCGCGCACGCGTTCGCCAACGCGGAACTGCTCCGCCAGGCGCTGACCCACCGCAGCTACGGCTCGCCGAACAACGAGCGGCTCGAATTCGTCGGCGACGCCGTGCTGGGCTTCGTCGTCGCGCTGACGCTCTACGAGCGCTTTCCCGATATGCCGGAGGGGCAGCTCACGCGCGCCCGCGCCCACCTCGTGCGCGAGGACACGCTCGTCCGGGTCGCGCGGCGCATCGATCTCGGCGCCGCGATCCGCCTTGGCGAAGGCGAGGTTAAAAGCGGCGGTGCCGATCGTCCGTCGATCCTCGCCGATGCGATGGAGGCGGTCTTCGGTGCGGTGTTCCTCGACGCCGGTTTCGACGCCGCACGTGCGGCGATCGAGGCGGCTTACGGCGAGATCCTGCGCGACGCCGATCCGGCGCGCCTCGGCAAGGACGCGAAGACGCGGCTGCAGGAGGCGCTGCACAAGCGGCGCTTGCCCGAGCCGGTCTACGAGATCGTCGCGACGACCGGCAAGGCGCATGCGCAGGCATTCGCGGTCGAATGCCGGATCGTCGATCTCGGCCTCGTCACCCGCGGCGCCGGTGCAAGCCGTCGCGCGGCGGAGCAGGATGCGGCGACGCAGGCGCTCGACCTGCTGCCGAAGGCACGCCGCCATGGCTGACGCCGGAAAGACGCACCGCGCGGGGCATGTCGCAATCGTCGGCCGGCCGTCGGTCGGCAAGTCCACGCTACTGAATGCGCTCGTCGGCGCACGCATCAGCATCACGTCGCAAAAGCCGCAGACGACGCGTCATCGCATCACCGGCATCCTGAGCGAGCCGGATGCGCAGTTCGTGTTCGTCGACACGCCGGGCTGGCAGATGCGGCATCGGTCGCGGCTGAACGAGCGCTTGAACCGCGCGGTGCGCGACGCGCTCGCCGGCGTCGACGCGATCGTCTTCGTCGTCGACGCGGCGCGGCTCACCGATCAGGATCGCGAGGTGCTCGCGCTTCTTCCCGCCGGCGTCCCGATCGTCGTGGCGCTGAACAGGATCGATGTGATCGCCGACAAGCGGACGCTTCTGCCGCGCATCGCGGAGATCGCGGCGCTGCGCGACTTCGCCGCGATCGTGCCGGTATCTGCCGAGCGCGGCACCGATCTTCCCGCGCTCAAGCGCGCGATCGCCGCGGTGCTGCCGATCGGGCCCGCGCTCTATCCCGACGACGACGTCACCGATCGCGACGAGCGCTTCCTCGCGGCCGAGTTCATTCGCGAGAAGATCTTCCGGCAACTCGGCGACGAGGTGCCGTACGGAACCGCCGTCGAGATCGAGCGCTTCGAGCACGAAGGCGATCTGCGGCGCATCGGCGCGACGGTGTATGTCGACAAGCCCAGCCAGCGCGCGATCCTCGTCGGCGAGGGCGGGAGCCGGATGAAGGCGATCGCGACGAAGGCGCGTCTCGACATGGAGCGCCTCTTCGGCGGCAAGGTGTTCCTCGACGTCTGGGTGCGCGTGAAGCGCGGCTGGGCCGACAACGACGCGATGCTGACTCGCCTCGGATACTGAGCGTTGAAACTCGCCCGCGAGCGCCGCGACGACGAGCCGGCGTTCATTCTCCACACGTACCCGTACCGGGAGACCAGCCTGATCGTCGAGGCGTTCACCGAGCGCCACGGGCGCGTCGCGATGGTCGCGAAGGGCGCGAAGCGTCCGCGCTCGGAAATGCGGGGCGTGCTGCAGGCGTTCCAGCCGCTTCTGCTGTCATGGGCGGGCGCCGGCGAGCTGAAGACGCTCGTCAAGGCCGAATGGCAGGGCGGCCTGCCGTTGCCGACGGGCGCCGCGCTGCTCTGCGGCTTCTACCTGAACGAGCTGCTGCTGAAGCTCCTTGCCCGCGAGGATCCGCATCCGGAGCTGTTCCGCCACTACGCGTCCGCGCTGCGTGCGCTCACCGTCGATGCGGCCGCCGCGGCGCAGGCGGCGACGCTGCGCCGCTTCGAGCTGCGGCTCTTGGCCGAGCTGGGCTACGCGCTCACGCTCACGCACGACGTCGCAAGCGGCGCGGCCATCGCGCCGGACGAGCGTTACCATTACGCGTTCGATCGCGGCCCGCTTCACGTCGCCGCGGAACCGCGCGCCGCGTGGCCGGTCGTGCGCGGCGAGACGCTGATCGCGCTCGAGCGCGACCGCTATCCGGACGCCGACGTCGCGGCCGAAGCCAAGCGGCTGATGCGCGGCATCCTCGACCATTACCTCGAGCAGCGGCGCATCTTCAGCCGTCGCGTCGTGCAGGACCTGGCGGCGCTCGAGGACGACGAAAGGAAGTGAAGTGATCGAGCTCGGCGTGAACATCGACCACGTGGCGACGCTGCGGCAGGCGCGACGCACCTACGAGCCGGATCCCGTCTGGGCGGCCGTCGAGGCGCATCTCGGCGGCGCCGACGGCATCACCGTCCATCTGCGCGAGGACCGGCGCCACATTCAGGACGAGGACGTGCGAAGACTTCGCGATCTCGTGCACATCAAGCTCAATCTCGAGATGGCGGCGACCGACGAGATGGTCGCCATCGCGTGCACGCTGCGTCCGGAGATGGCGATGCTCGTGCCGGAGGGCCGGCAGGAGGTGACGACCGAAGGCGGGCTCGACGTCGTTGCCCAGGAGCAGAAGCTCAAGGCCGCCATCGACCGGCTCACGGCCGCGGGCATCGTCACGTCCGTGTTCATCGACGCCGACCTGCCGCAGGTCGAGGCCTCCGCGCGCGTCGGCGCGAGAGTCTGCGAGATACATACGGGACCGTACGCACACGCGTTCCATGCGAAGGGGCGCGATGCGGAAAGCCGTGCGGTCGTCGAGGAGCTCGACCGCATCCACGTCGCCGGGCGTGCGATCCGCGACCTCGGCATGCGCTTCAACGCGGGCCACGCGCTCAACTACGTCAACGTGCAGCCGGTGGCCGCGCTGCCCGGCGTGCGCGAGCTGCACATCGGGCACGCGATCGTCTCGCGCAGCGTCTTCGTGGGCTTGCGTGAGGCGGTTCGCGAGATGAAGGCGCTGATGCGCCAGGCGGCGAAGTCGGCATCGTGACGCGCGCTGCGGGAGGTCCCGTCATGCTGGGCGTCGAGGGCCTGGCGTTGACCGCCGCCGATCGTACGCGGCTTGCCGATTCTCGCGTCGGCGGCGTGATCCTCTTCGCCCGCAACTTCGCCTCGTCGGTGCAACTGCGCGCGCTGACGAGCGAGATCCGCGCGGTGCGTCCCGGGCTCGTCATCGCCGTCGATCACGAAGGCGGCCGCGTCCAGCGCTTTCGTCATGACGAGTTCACCGTATTGCCGCCGATGGGTGCGCTCGGGGCGCGCTTCGACGCCGATCCGATGGCGGCGAACGCGGCGGCGTTCGAGACGGGGCGCACGATCGCCCGCGAGCTGCGCGCGCACGGCATCGATTTCAGCTTCACACCGGTGCTCGACCTCGATCATGGCACAAGCGCGGTGATCGGCGATCGCGCGTTCCACGCCGACCCGGTCGTCGTCGCCGACTTGGCGGGCGCATTGGCACGAGGACTGCAAGCGGGCGGCGTCGCATCGGTCGGCAAGCATTTCCCGGGGCACGGCTACGTCGCCGCCGATTCGCACGTCGACACGCCGATCGATCCGCGCACGGCCGACGAAGTTTTCGCGAACGACATCGTGCCGTTCGCCGCCCTGATCCAGCAGGGCCTCGACGCGATCATGCCGGCGCACGTCGTCTATCCGGCCGTCGACGAGCGCCCGGCGGGATTTTCGCCGCGGTGGATCGGCGACATCCTGCGCCGGCGCTTGCGCTTCGACGGCCTCGTGTTCTCGGACGACCTCGAGATGGCCGGCGCGCATTCGGCGGGCGACATCGTCGCGCGCGCGGATGCCGCCGTGGCAGCGGGCTGCGACGTCGTGCTCGTCTGCAACGACTTCGCCGCCATGGACGATCTTCTCGCGCGCTGGACGCCGCCTGCGCAACCCGAGCTCGCCAGACGTTGGCAAACGATGGTCGCCGGCGATCACCGCGCGCGCAGCGCCGCATGAGCCGTCCGCCCCATGCGTGAAGCGGTCGTCGTCTCCTTCGCGCGTACCGCGCTCGCAAAATCGTGGCGTGGCGCACTCAACATGACGCACGGCGCGACGATGGGCGGCCACGCGGTCCGCCATGCGATCGCGCGCGCGGGCCTCGAACCCGCCGACGTCGACGACGTGATGATCGGCTGCGCGTTTCCCGAGGGCGCGACCGGCTGGAACATCGCGCGGCAGATCGCGCTTCGCGCGGGATGCCCGGTATCGGTCCCAGCGATGACGGTCAATCGCTTCTGCGCGTCGGGACTGCAGACGATCGTGCTCGCCGCGCAGCGCATCCTCGCGAGCGAAGGCGACTTCTACGTGGCGGGCGGCGTCGAATCGATCTCGTGCGTGCAGAACCAGAGCAACCAGCACATGCTGCAGGAGCCGTGGCTCGCGCAGCATAAGCCGTCGATCTACTGGAGCATGCTGCAAACGGCGGAGACGGTCGCCGCGCGCTATCGCGTTTCCCGCGAGCGCCAGGACGCGTACGGCGTGCAGAGCCAGCAGCGCGCCGCGGCCGCGCAGGCGGCACGCAAGTTCGACGACGAGATCGTGCCGATCGACGTGACGATGGCCGTCACCGACAAGGAAACCGGCGCGGTGTCGACGAAGGACGTGACCCTTGCCGCCGACGAAGGCATTCGCGCGGACACGACGTACGAGGCGGTGGCGAAGATAAAGCCGGCAATCCCCGGCGGCGTGATCGCAGCAGGGAACGCGAGCCAGTTCTCCGACGGCGCGGCGGCATGCGTCGTGATGAGTTCGGAAGCGGCGGCCGCGCGCGGCCTGCGGCCGCTCGGCGCATTCCGCGCGTTCGCCGTCTGCGGATGCGAGCCCGACGAGATGGGCCTCGGGCCGGTGTTCGCCGTGTCGAAGCTGCTCGCGCGCACGAAGCTCCGCGTCGACGACATCGACCTCTGGGAGATGAACGAGGCGTTCGCGGTGCAGGTGATCGAAAGCCGCGACCGTCTCGGCATTCCCGACGAGCGGCTGAACGTGAACGGCGGCGCGATCGCCGTCGGCC
>DATIEN010000105.1:0-3316 GCA_035455705.1 Casimicrobiaceae bacterium
CCGAGCATGCCGCCGACCAACGCGATGCCGAGCGATTCGGCGAAGATCAGCATCGCGACGAAACCGTTGCTGAACCCGAGCGCCTTGAACGTCGCGTATTCGCCGTAGCGCTCGCGCGCCGTCATCGCCATCGTGTTGGCCATCACCGCCATGATGATCACGATAACGACATAGCTCACGGCCTGGATCGCGAGCAGGATCGCCTCCGACATCGAGACGAAGCCGAGCTGGAACGCCTTCTCGGTTTCAGTCAGCGTCTCGGCGAGCGAGTTCTTGAACGTGTTGTCGATTGCGGTCGAGACCGCAGCGGCGTCGTCGGCGTTGCGCAGCGACTCGATGAAAACACCCGCCTGGTCGCCGCGCCCCGGATACTGCCGCTTGATCGTCTCGTTGAGATAATCGAAGTGAAAGAAGAAGGTCGACGTGTCCGTTCCTTCGTCGGCGCCGTCGTAGATGCCGCGCAGGTTGAACGTCCACGTGCCGGGATAGATCGTTCCGCGCAGCGGGATCTGATCGCCGACCTTCCAACCGAACTTGTCGGCGAGCTTGCGTCCGACGATGGCGCCCTGGCGATCGGCCGCGAATGCGCGACGCTCCGCATCGGGCAGCACGAACTCGGGATACAGATCGAGATACGACTCGCTGATCGCGAACTGGGCGAAGAAATTGCGCTCGCTGATGTAGACCCCACCGAACCAGTTCGCCCAGCCAACGGCTTCGATGCCGTCGACCTGGCGGATCTTCTGCGCATAACTCAACGGCAGCGCGAACACGAGCGACACCGAACTGCGCGTCACGAGGCGCGCCGACGAGCTCGCGTTCGCACCCGCATACCACGCGTCGACCAGCGTGCGCAGCATGCCGAACGCGGCGACGGCGACGACGATGCCGACGACCGTCAGCGACGTGCGGAGCTTGTGCCGGAACGCGTTGCGGAGGACGAGCAGCGGAACGAACATCGGCCGTCAGTCGCGAAGGGCCGCCCCGAGCGACTGACCAGCCCCTCGGGGGGCAGCGAGCAAATCGAGCGTGGGGGGACACTTATCCCGGTCGCAAAGGGCCGCCCCGAGCGACTGACCAGCCCCCCGGGGGGCAGCGAGCAAAGCGGGAATGGGGAGACGTTTCATCTCAGTCGACCAGGACGCCCTTCTCGAGATGGATGATCCGATGCGCCTTCTCGGCGGCCTTCGGATCGTGCGTCACCATGATGATCGTCTTGCCGAGCTCGTCGTTCAGACGCTCGAGCAGCGCCAGGATTTCCTCCGCCGTCGTGCGGTCGAGATCGCCGGTGGGCTCGTCGGCGACGATCAGCGTGGGATCGGCAATCAACGCGCGCGCGATCGCCACGCGCTGCTGCTGCCCGCCCGAAAGCTCGTTCGGCTTGTGGTCAGCGCGATCCGTGAGCCCGACCAGCGCCAGCGCGGTGTCGACGCGCGCCCGTCGCTCGCCTCGCGACAGCGAGGTCAGCAGCAGCGGCAGCTCGACATTGCCGTACGCGGTCAGCACCGGCATCAGGTTGTAGAACTGGAAGATGAAGCCGACGTGCGAAGCACGCCACAGCGCGAGGTCGGCATCGGACAGCTGCGCGATGTCGACGCCGGCAACGCGAATTTCGCCGGACGACGGCTTGTCGATGCCGGCAATGAGGTTCAGAAGCGTCGACTTCCCCGATCCCGACGGACCCATCAACGCGACGAAATCGCCGGACTGGACGTCGAGGTCGATGTCGACGAGCACGGGGATCACCTGGTCGCCGCGCACGTAATACTTCGAAAGGTCGCGAATCGACACGAGCGGCGACTGCGACATGGCGACATCGTCGCGCGGCGCGGCGCCTGCGTCACGGTCCACGACGCCGGCACGTGCGCTCATTTCGTCGCGGTCTGGACGAGCACGCCGCTCGCAAGCGAAGGCGGCGGCTTGTCGACGACCTTCTCGCCCGGCTTCACGTCGCCGGTGATGGCGACCGTGTCCCCGATCGCGGCACCGGTCGTCACGGGAACCGCGGCCGCACGGTCCTTGCGCACGACGAAGACGACGCTGTGACCGTTGCGCTCGACGATCGCGTCCTTCGCGACCGCGGTCAGCGGGTTCTGCTGGTCGGGCGTCACTTCCTGCGACAGGAAGCTCACCTTCGCGCTCATCTCGGGCAGCACGCGTGGATCGATCTTGTCGAAGCTCACCTTGGTCATCACCGTCGCCTTCGCGCGGTCGACCGTCGGCACCATCCGGCTGATGTGGCCGCGGAAGCGCGTGTCCGGCAGCGCGTCGAGAACGATCTCGGCCGGCTGCCCGACGTGCACCTTGGCGAGGCTCGCCTCCGACACGTCGGCCTCGACCTCGAGCGTGCTCATGTCGGCCATCGACACGACGGCGCCCTTCGAGTCGGCCGCGCTCGAGAACGGCGTCACGAGATCGCCGACGTTCGCGCTCTTCGACAGGATCACGCCGTCGAACGGCGCGCGGATCTGCGTGTAGTCGACGGCCACTGCGGCGTTGCGAGCATTCGCGAGCGCGACGTTGAGGTTCGCCTGCGCGCTCGCGACGGCGGCCTGAGCCCGGTCGAGCCGCGCTTTCGCCGTGTCGAGCGCCGACTTCGAAATGAAGTTCTGGCGCACGAGCTCCTGGTTGCGGCCCCATTCGACCTGAGCGTTCTCGCGCTCGACCTCGGCTTGCCGCACGTTTGCGCGCGCGGCGCGCACCGCCGCTTCGGCGCTTTGCGCCTGCGCGACGACGTCGCGGTCGTCGATCCGCGCAATCACGTCGCCGGCCTTGACGCGCGAGCCCTCGGCGACGCCGAGCCACTCGAGCCTTCCGGTCGCCTTCGACGAGATCGCCGCCTTGCGTTGGGCCACGACGTACCCGGTGGCGTTCAGCACCACGTATTGCTGCGACGGATATGACGTGACGACCGGCGTCGTCTGCACGCTCTGCGGATGCGGCCTTGCGAACTGCCACGCCGCCGCGCCGGCGACGAGCACGACGAACGCCGCAAGCCAGATCCACTTCCGGCGGCGGCGCCGGCGGACCGGCGCGAGATCGCGATCGATGCGAAGCTTGGAGAGATCGGGCGGCGTCGCGGTCATAAACGAAGTGCCGGCCTCACGGGCCGGCACGCGATTCATTGTACCCCGCGACAGTCGCCGGCGAGAGCGCCGGGCAAGCAGGATCAGCGGCGCTCGGCGCGCGGCAACGGCGTCACCGGCGATTGGGAAGCCGACGGCTTCCCGGGCGCCTTCATCGGCGCCGGCCGCTTGCGGAAAAGCATCGCCCACACGACGATCCAGTACGCGGCGAGCGCGAGCAGCGGCGTAAG
>DATIEN010000106.1:0-18932 GCA_035455705.1 Casimicrobiaceae bacterium
GGTCGCCGGCGTGCGTCGAAAGCGCGCCGGCGACCGCGATCATGGTTCAGCTTTGCGGTAACGCAAACACCGTCAACGAGCCGCCGAGGTTCGTGTAGTCGGCCAACTCCTTGTAGCCGCCCACCGCGCCGAGGCCCTCCTCGGGCTTCTCGAGGCCGGCCGCCATGCCGATGCCGGCCCAGCCGCCGATACCGGAGAACACGCCCATGTACTGCTTGCCCTTGTGCTGATAGGTGAAGACGTTGCCGATCACGCCCGACGGCGTCTTGAACTTGAAGAGCTCCTTGTTGATGTCGTTCGCGTCGACGCACTTCAGGTAGCCCTCGAGCGTGCCGTAGCAGACGATGCCGCCTGCCGTCGACAACGCGCCGCTCCACACCGAGAACTTCTCGGGCTTGCTCTGCACGATCTTGCCGGTGCCCGCGTCCCAGGCGATGAAATTGCCCATGTTCGTGCCGCCCGGCGCCGGATACATCGAGAGCGTCGCTCCGACGTACGGCTGTCCCGCCGTGTACTCGATCTTGAACGGCTCGTAGTCCATGCAGACGTGGTTCGTCGGCACGTAGAACCGCTTCGTCTGCGGGTCGTACGTCGCCGGCTGCTCGTCCTTCGAGCCCAGCGCGGCCGGGCAGATGCCCTTCGTGTTGTGGTCGGGTCCGCCGTGCGCCGTCGAGAACTGCGGCACGACCTGCGGCCGCCCGGTCTTCATGTCGACGTGTGTCGCCCAATTCACCGCCGGATCGTACTTCTCGGCGACGAGCAGCGCGCCCGTCGTGCGATCGAGCGTGTAGCCGAACCCGTTACGGTCGAAGTGGACGAGCGCCTTCGTCGGCTTGCCCTTCACGTTGATGTCGGCGAGGATCATCTCGTTGACGCCGTCGTAGTCCCACTCGTCGAACGGCGTCATCTGGTACACCCATTTCGCCTTCCCGGTGTCGACGTCGCGCGCGAAGACGGTCATCGACCACCGGTTGTCACCCGGGCGCTGCGCGGGGTTCCACGTCGACGGGTTGCCCGATCCGTAATAGAGCAGGTTCAGGTCCTTATCGTAGCTGTACCAGCCCCACGTCGTTCCGCCGCCGATCTTCCACTGGTCGCCCTGCCAGGTCTTGATCGACGAGTCCTTGCCCACCGGCTTCAGCGTGCCGTCGGTCCACGTCATCGTCTTGTCGGGATCGAGCAGCATTTCCTCGTCGGGCCCGGTGCTGTACGCACGCCACACCTGCTTGCCCGTGTTGATGTCGTAGGCGGTGACGTACCCGCGCACGCCCCACTCACCGCCCGAGATGCCGGTGATCACCTTGTCCTTGAAGACGTGTGGCGCGTTGGTGTTGACCGCACCGAGCTTCGGATCGCCGTTCTTCACGGACCAGATGACCTTACCCGTGTTGGCGTCGAGCGCGACGAGCGTGCTGTCGGCCTGCTGCAGGAAGATCTTGCCCTCCGCGTACGCGAGTCCGCGGTTCACCGTGTCGCAGCACATCTGTGGAATCACCGCCGCGTCCTGCTTCGGCTCGTAGCGCCACTTGATTTTCTGCGTGTCGAGATCGATTGCGAAGACCTTGTTCGGGAACGGCGTATGCAAGTACATCATGCCGTTCATCACCAGCGGCGAGCCTTCGTGCCCGCGCAGGACGCCGGTCGAGAACATCCACGCGACCTGCATCTTGCCGACGTTGCTCTTGTTGATCTGCTTCAGGGCGCTGTATCGGTGATTCTGCATGTCGCCGGCCTGCATCGCCCAGTTGTTCGGGTCGGCGATCAACTTCTCGAGGTCCGCGTTGGCCTGCGATGCAACGGGGGCCGCGAGCAGACAGGCCGTTGCGATCGCGAAGGCCGAGCGGAGCCACGGTGAAGCGACGATCTTCATAACGCCTCCTCTGGTCATCGGTGCTGCGCAGCGATCACGTCGCGCGCGTGCCGGCAGCGCCGGGCGCACAAGTGTCTGCCAGCGATTTGACAAAGTCAATTTGAAAGGTACACGCTGTGCGGTCGGCGTCTCGTATTGCACTGCAGCAAAGCGGATGCAGCGTGCAGTGTGCGGCAAAATGGCGTAACCTGCGCACCCCGTTCGTGAAGCGCGATCGGGTCGACGATGGCTGCTTGCACGGGGACCACCGAAACGGAGGGTAACGTGGATGTTCGTGCTGCCGTAGCTCACAAGGCGGGCCAGCCGCTGACGGTCGAGACCGTCCGGCTCGAGGGGCCGAAAGCCGGCGAGGTGCTGGTCGAGATCAAGGCGACCGGCATCTGCCACACCGACGAATTCACGCGCAGCGGCGCGGATCCCGAGGGCCTGTTCCCGGCCATCCTCGGGCACGAGGGCGCCGGCATCGTCGTCGATGTCGGTCCCGGCGTCACCAGCGTGCGCAAGGGCGACCACGTGATTCCGCTCTACACGCCGGAGTGCCGACAGTGCAAGTCGTGCCTGTCGCGCAAGACGAACCTCTGCACGGCGATCCGCGCGACGCAGGGCAAGGGGCTGATGCCCGACGGCACGAGCCGCTTCTCGCTCGGCGGCGAGACGGTCCATCACTACATGGGCTGCTCGACGTTCGCCAACTTCACGGTGCTGCCGGAGATCGCGGTGGCGAAGATCCGCGAGGACGCGCCGTTCGAGAAGGTCTGCTACATCGGCTGCGGTGTCACGACCGGCATCGGAGCGGTGATCAACACGGCGAAGGTCGAGCCGGGCGCGAACGTCGTCGTGTTCGGCCTGGGCGGCATCGGCCTCAATGTCGTGCAGGGCGCGCGGATGGTCGGCGCGAACATGATCATCGGCGTCGACCTGAACCCGGCCCGCGAGGCACTCGCGCGCAAGTTCGGCATGACGCACTTCGTGAATCCGAAGGACGTCGGCAAGGACATCGTGTCCCACCTGGTCGAGCTGACGGGCGGCGGCGCCGACTATTCATTCGAGTGCATCGGCAACGTCGACGTGATGCGGCAGGCGCTCGAATGCTGCCACCGCGGCTGGGGCGTCGCGACGATCATCGGTGTCGCCGGGTCGGGCCAGGAAATCAAGACGCGGCCGTTCCAGCTGGTCACCGGCCGCGTCTGGAAGGGCACCGCGTTCGGCGGGGCACGCGGCCGCACCGACGTGCCGAAGATCGTCGACTGGTACATGGACGGCAAGATCAACATCGACGACCTCATCACGCACACGCTGCCGCTCGAGCGGATCAACGAAGGCTTCGACCTGATGCACGAAGGCAAATCCATCCGGACCGTCGTCAACTATTGACGACTCGTATCAGTGGAGTGACAAGGAGACCACCCATGGCTGCACTTTCCATCCATCCCGCCGTCGACAACGGCATCAAGCCCGCCGCGCCGAATTTCCAGGGCGGCACGCTGCAATGCAACTGTCCCGACAACAAGGTCACCGTTTCGCTCGCCGGCCAGACGGCGCACAACCACGTCTGCGGCTGCACGAAGTGCTGGAAGCCCGCCGGCGCGCTGTTCTCGCAGGTCGCCGTCGTGCCGCGCGACAAGCTGCGCGTCACCGCCAACGAGAACAAGCTGTCGGTCGTCGATCCCAACGCGGTCATCCAGCGCTACGCGTGCAAGGCATGCGGCACGCACATGTACGGCCGCATCGAGAAGAAGGACCACCCGCTGTACGGGCTCGATTTCGTGCACACGGAGCTGTCGCCGACGTCCGGCTGGTCGCCGCCGGAGTTCGCGGCGTTCGTCTCCTCGATCATCGAGTCGGGCTTCAACCCCGAGCGGATGGGCGAGGTGCGCAGCCGCCTGCGCCAGATCGGTCTCGAGCCGTACGACTGCCTGTCGCCGCCCATCATGGACCTGATCGCGACGCACGCCGCGAAGCAGAAGGGCGTCCGGTTCAACGCCTGAACGTAAGCGGCGGCCGCGCATTCGCGACCGACGACTGAAGAGGCGCGCAGCGCGCGGGCATCCGACCGCGCGTTGCGCCTCTCCTCGCGGAGACCCCTCTTGCTGCAAACGCCGACGCCGATCTCGCAAAGCCTCTGCTTCGGCGGCGTGCAGGCCGTCTACACGCACGACGCGCGCGAGACGGGGTGTCCGATGCGCTTCGGACTGTTCCTGCCGCCGCAGGCGACTGCCGGGCCCGTCCCCCTGCTCTACTGGCTGTCCGGGCTCACGTGCACCGAGGAGAACTTCATCGTCAAGGCCGGCGCGCAGCGCAGCGCAGCGGAACTCGGCATTGCGATCGTCGTGCCCGACACGAGTCCGCGCGGTCTCGACTACCCGGGCGAGCGCGACAGCTACGACTTCGGCGTCGGCGCGGGCTTCTACGTCGATGCGACGCGCGCGCCGTGGTCGCGGGGCTACCGGATGTATTCGTACGTGACGAACGAGCTGCCGGCGTACGTCGCCGCGCATTTCCCGGTCGACTCGACGCGCGCGGGCATCTTCGGTCACTCGATGGGCGGTCACGGCGCGTTGGTGATCGCGATCCGCAATCCCGAACGTTACCGGTCGGTGTCCGCGTTCGCGCCGATCGTCTCGCCGATGCGCTGCCCGTGGGGCGAGAAGGCTTTATCCGGCTACCTCGGCGACGACCGCGATGCCTGGCGCGCCTACGACGCGACGGCGCTGATCGACGATCGCGGCTATCCGGGGCGCACGATCCTCGTCGACCAGGGCATGAGCGACCCGTTCCTCGAGCGGGAGCTGAAGCCGCATCTGTTGCGCGAAGCGTGCGAGCGCACCGGCGTCGCGCTCGAGCTGCGGATGCGCGAAGGCTACGACCACAGCTACTACTTCATCGCCACGTTCGTCGACGAGCACCTGCGATTCCACGCGCGCGCACTCGGGACCGATGCCCGATGATGCGGATGCGGGCGCGAGGGGGGTCGAGATCGGCGCACGAACGGCGAGGCCGGTTCGCGTCGACGATGACGATCGCCGTCGCGTGCGTGACGGGTGTCGCACCGTGGCTCGTCGCCGCATCGGCAGACGCCGCCGACCTCACCGCAGAACAGGTGCGCGCGATCGTCGCGCACGCGAGCGCGGCCGCACCCGTCGACCTCGCGCACAAGGATCTGGCCGATCTCGACCTCAGCAACCTCGATTTCGCCGGCGCGAACCTCTCCGGCGCCAACCTTTTCGCCAGCCGGCTCGTCTCGTCGAATTTCACCGGCGCGAACCTTTCGGGCGCGAACCTGAACGGCGCGTGGCTGATGGGCGCGCAGTTCACCGGTGCGAACCTGTCCGGCAGCTCGATGCTCGGGCTCGTGATCCTCGGTGGCAGCGTCACCGCAAGACCGAATTTCACGGGAGCCAATCTGTCGGGCGTGCGGATGATCGCCGACCTTTCGAACACCGACCTGCACGGCGCGAACCTGAATCACGCGCGGCTCGGCGTCGACATCCGCAATCAGGGCATGGGACAGATGCGCACCGACTTGTCGAACGCAAAACTCGCCGGCGCCGATCTCGGCGGGGCCGATCTGAGCCGCTCGGTCATGGCGTTCGCCGACCTGCGCGGCGCGAATCTGCGCGGCGCGAATTTCTTCGCCGCGAAGCTCGCGGGCGCCGACCTGCGCGGCGCCGACGTCGCCGATGCCGACTTCACCGAAGCGGACCTCGACGGAACGGTCTTCACCGGCGCGCACGGCCTCGACGCGGCGAAGGGCATCGACAAGGCGGCGAACCGCGACCGCGCGGTCTACTGACCGACACTGCAATCACTTCAAGGAGAACGACGATGGCGCAAGCGAAGCTGATCGTGATCTATCCGACGCCCCGCGACGTCGATGCCTTCGAGCGCGCATACAGTGCCGAGCACCTCGCGATGGCGGCGCCGCTTCTGCAGGCGGCCGGGGCCAGCAGGGCCGTCCTCACGCGGATCTCCGGCGCAGCCTCGGGTGCCGCGCCGTATCACCGGATGGCCGAAATCCACTTTCCGTCACACGAGACCCTGACGGCCTGCCTTGCGTCGCAAGGCGGACGCGACGTGCTTGCCGACGCGCGCCGCATCTCGAACGGCGGCGCCCCGCTCGTGCTGATCGCCACCGAGGACGTCGTGACGCTCGCCGGAGCGTAACGAGCGATCGAGCCCCGGCGTCAGTCGCCCGCTGCGGGCGCCGCATCGTCGGCATTCAGGCCGCCGACGGCCGAGCGAGGCAACAGCATCACGACACAGAACGTGGCGAGCGCGATCGCGGCCATCAGAAGCAGGAGCGCGCGGAATCCGCTGGCTTTCACGAGCGGCCCGAGCAGCCACACGGCGAGGGAGCTCACGCCGAAGGCGACAGCGAGGCGCATGCCCGACACGCGCGATCGCATCCGGTCGTCGACATAGCGAACGATCATCGCATCGGTGAACGGAATCGCGCCGAAGACGACGATCATGAACGCGAACATGAGGGCGTAGAGAAGCCAGCCGGTCGCGTTGGCGGCCAGCACGAACAGCGGCGCCTGGATGACGACGATCCCCGCATAAAGCGTCTTGAGCGGCACGCGGTCGAGCAGGATGCCGACGCTCACCTGCGCCAGCGCCCCGCCGACGTAGACGAGGGCGAGCAGCACGCCCAGCATCGCCGGGTCGTCGACGAGTCCGCGCAGCCGTTCGCGCAGCAGCTCGCCGTTGCCGTTCGTCGTGAAGTTGAAGAGCAGGCTGCCCGAGATCGAGGCGACGGTGACGATCGTGAAGATGTGCGCGAGCGCGCGCTTGCCGAGCATCGCGCGCGTCGGCGGGCGACGGGCGGGCGCGACCGATTCGGCGGGTGCCGCATACGCGAACACGACCCCGCATGCGAACGCGGCGATCGCGGGGATGGCGAACGCCGCTTTCCACCCGGCGTACTTGAGCAGCCCGCCGGTCACCAGCGCCGCCGCCGCCACGCCGAGATTGCCCGCAAGCCCGTTCACGCCGATCGTGCGGCCCGGGCGCTCGGCGCGCTGGACCAGCATCGGGATGCCCACCGGGTGATAGATCGCGGAGAATGCGCCGAGCAGCGTGAGCGCCGCCGCGAGCTGCCACGGCGAGCGCGTCAGCGCGACGAGCAGCGCGCAGCCCGCCATGCCGAAGAAGAAGACGATCATCATCCGGCGCCGTCCCCAGAAATCGCCGAGGCGCCCGGCGGGCAGCGAGCCCAGGCCGAACATCGCGAACGCGCCGACGCCGTACGGCATCAGGTCTTCCCAGCGCGCCATGCCGAAATCCGCGGCGATGGCGCCGACCGCCGTCGCAAAGATCAACAGGAACATGTGATCGATCGCGTGCGCGACGTTCAGCAGCAGCGAGGTCGTGCGTGGCAGCGGCGTCATCGGAGAACGGTCCTGGCGGCGACGCTTGCATTCCAGCGCGACGTGCTTGCCCAAGCGGGAAACTCGTCGACCGGCAGCGGCCTGCCGACATGGTAACCCTGCACGGCGTCGCATCCCTGCCCGCACAGCGCGCGCCACGCCGACTCGTTCTCGACGCCCTCGGCGGCCGCGCGCGGCGTCGCCTCACGCCTATCGTCATCCCGTGTCTCGTCATCCCGGCGCGGCCCTTCGCCGCTCATGCGAAGCTCATTGCGCGAGCGCGCGCAATTGCTCGGCGAGGGGCTGCGGAATCTCGATGCCGTTCTCTCGCGCGCGTTCGGCGAGCGCCGCCCGCCGGGCGCCGGGCAGGCGAACGCCCTCGTCCTCCTCGATCGCCGCGATCAGCGTCTCGGTGCGCTCGAAATAAACGTCGCGGCCCGCGAGCGCATCCGGATCGACGACGAGAAACGCCTGGCCGATACGCGGGCGGTTGCCTTCGTCGACGAAGAAAGAACTCGCCTCGAATCCCTGCGCAGCGCCCGTCAGCGCCGTGACGAGGAGTTCGACGACGAGCGCGAGCATCGCACCCTTCGTGCCGCCCATCGCGAGCATCGAACCTTCGAGAGCGGCCTTCGGATCGGTCGTCGGCCGGCCTTCGCGATCGAGCGCCCAGCCGAGCGGGATCGGCTTGCCTTCCTTCGCAGCGACCATCACCTTGCCGCGCGCGACTTCCGACAGTGAAAGGTCGATCGAAAGCGGCGCGCCCGCGCGGCGGGGGAAAACCGCCGCGATCGGATTGGTGCCGAAGATGGCGCGCTTCCCGCCGGCGGCCGGCATCGCCGCCGGTGAATTGCCGAACGCGAGTCCGACCATGCCGGCAGCGGCGACGGGCTCGAGGTGCCACGCGGCAACGCCGAAGTGGTGACTGTTCGTGACGCCGGCAAACGCGACGCCGCAATCGCGCGCGCGCCGGATCGCCTCGGCGACGGCGAGCGTGCACGCCGGGAACGCGAGACCCTCGCGCGCATCGACGAGGATCGCGCCCCCGCGCTCGCGCGCGATCACCGCCACCGCGCGACCGTCGGCGCGACCGTTGCGAAGATGCGTCGCATATTGGGCGACGCGCGACACGCCGTGCGACGACAGGCCCTGCGCTTCGGCATCCGCAAGCGCGCGCGCGGTGATGCGCGCGGTCGACTCCGACGCGCCCGCGTTCGCGAGTGCGCGCTCGGCTAATTCCCGCAACTCGGAACACGTCAGCGTCGGCATGGCGTCAGCCGGCGGCGAGCGCCGTGGCGACCTTTTCGGCAATCAGCGACGATACGCGCCGGTTCGATTCGCGCGTCACCCCGGCGATGTGCGGCGTCAGCAGCAAGTTGGGACAATCGGCGAGCGGCGATCCGGCCGCCAGCGGTTCGTTCGCGAACACGTCGAGCGCCGCGCCGGCGAGCCGGCCCTCGCGCAACGAGGCGGCGAGCGCCGCCTCGTCGACGACGCCGCCGCGCGACGTGTTGATCAGAACGGCGTCCGTTTTCATCGTGGCGAGGCGCGAAGCATCGACCAGGTTGCGGGTCTCGGCGGTCAGTGGCACGTGCAACGAGACGACGTCGGCCTGCGCGACGACCTCGCCGAGCGATGCCGCCCGCGTGTCGTCGTCGCGCCAGACGCCGGACGACGCTGCGATCGCCGCATCGAAGCCGATCGCGCGCATGCCGAGGGCCCGTGCGAGCCGTCCGGTGAGCCGCCCGATGCCTCCGAATCCGATCAGACCGAGCGTGGCGCCGGCGAGTTCGCGTCCGTCCGACAACGCCGCCCGGGGCCAGCGCCCGGCGGCAACGTCCGCCGTCGCGCCGTACACGCGGCGGCGCAGCAGCATCGCGGCGGCGATCACATACTCCGCCACGGCCTGCGCGTTGGCGCCCGTTGCGGGAATGACCTCCACACCGCGCGCGGTGCACGCGGTCACGTCGATGTTGTCGAGGCCGACGCCGAGCCGCCCGACGACGCGAAGCTTCGGCGCCTCGGCGAGCAACGCCGCATCGACCTGCGTGCGGTTGCGCACGATCAGCGCGACGGCGTCGGGCAGACCGGCGCGCAGCGCCTCCGGCTGGTCGACCAGGTTCTTGTCGTAGCGGACGTCGAACCGTCGTGCGAGCTCGGCGACGGCGGCGTCGTCCATGAACTCGCTGATGACGATGCGCACGATGACGTCGCGTCGAGGCGTCAGGACGTGGCGAACAGCCGGTTCATGTCGGCGAATGCCTTGAACTCGAGCGCGTTGCCGAACGGGTCGACGAAGAACATCGTCGCCTGCTCGCCCGGCTCGCCCTTGAAGCGGACGTACGGCTCGATGACGAAGCGCACGCGGGCGGCGCGAAAGCGCGCGGCGAGCGCGTCCCACGTCGCACGATCGGTCACGACGCCGAAATGGCGTACGGGTACGTTCTTGCCGTCGACGAGGCTCGTCGCTTCGACCATGGCGTCGGCGTCCACCTTGTGCGCGACGATCTGATGGCCGAAGAAATCGAAGTCGACCCAGTCGTCGCTGCTGCGGCCTTCGGGGCAGCCCAGGAGGCCGCCGTAGAAGCGTCGCGCCTCGGCGAGATCCGTGACGGGGAATGCGAGGTGAAAGCGCGGGTAATCGGGTGTGGGCAGATGATTCGCCATGTGTCGAAGACCGATGCGGGCTCGGGAGGGACGGCGCTCGCCGGAGCGAACGCCGCCCACGACATGCGTCAGCTTTGCAGACCCCACTTGCGGACCGTCTTCGCCTCGAGCACGCGAAACACGACGTTCTCGACGATCAGGCCGATGACGATCACCGTGAAGAGACCGGCGAAGACGTTCGGAATCTCGAGCTGGTTCTTGTTCTCGTAGATGAACCAGCCCAGGCCGCCGGAGCCGGACGAAACGCCGAACACGAGCTCGGCGGCGATCAGCGTGCGCCACGCGAACGCCCAGCCGATCTTGAGCCCGGTGAGGATGCTCGGAAACGCGGCGGGAATGAGAATGCGCGCGACGTAGGGCAGTCCGCGCAACCCGTAGTTGCGCCCCACCATCCGCAGCGTGTTCGAAACCGCGAGAAAGCCCGAGTGCGTGTTGAGCGATACCGCCCACAGTACGGAGTGGATGATCACGAACACGATGCTCCCGGTGCCGAGGCCGAACCAGATCAGTGCGAGCGGCAACAGCGCGATCGCCGGCAGCGGGTTGAACATCGACGTCAGTAGCTCGAGCAGGTCGGTTCCGACGCGCGAGGTGATCGCGACGACCGTCAGCACCGCCGCGCAGACGATGCCGGCTGCGTAGCCCATGACGAGCACGCGCAGCGACGTGAGCGCCTTCGTGAACAGGTCGCCGCCGAACAACCCCTTGAAGAAGGCGACGACCGTCGCGGAGAACGTGGGAAAGAGCAGCGGGTTGTCCAGCTGGCGCGCGTAGATCTCCCAGATGACGGCGATGACGATCAGCAGCGCAAGCTTGCGCACCCAGCCCTGGTTCGTGACCTTCTCCCAGGCGGACAGCGGCTTCTCGACGATGCCGAACGAAGCGGTCGACACCGGCTCGCGGAGGATTTCGGGACGCGCCGCGGGCGCGCCGGCGATGTCGTTCATGGCGAGAGTCCTCGCGCTTGGCATGGCGAAACCGATTCGCCCGCGAGGCGGTCCCTCGCGATCATGCCGTCACCCTTTCGGTGGTCGGGGCTTCCTCGATCGCGTCGGCGAAGAGCATCGAGTGAATGCGCTGCTCGAGCGCCGACACGGCCGCCGCGCTCGCGTCGACAGGCAGGCTGTCGAGCTCGGCCTTCACCTGCCCGGGATGCGGCGACAGGAGCAGGATGCGGCTGCCGATCTTGATCGCCTCCGGAATCGAATGCGTGACGAACAGCACGGTGAAGCGCGTGCCTTCCCACAAGGCGAGGAGCTCGTCCTGCATCTTGCGCCGCGTCAGCGCGTCGAGCGCCGCGAACGGCTCGTCCATCAGCAGGATGTCGGGCTCCATCGCCATGCCGCGGGCGATCGCGACGCGCTGCTTCATGCCGCCGGACAGCGTGTGCGGATAGTTGTCGGCGAACCCGGTCAGGTTCACCTTCCCGATGTATTCCATCGCCTTTTCGAGGGCGGCCTTGCGCGGAAGGCGGCCGCTCGCGCGCAGCGGGAACATCACGTTCTCCTTGACGGTGCGCCAGGGAAGCAGCTGGTCGAATTCCTGGAACACCATCATCCGGTCGGGGCCCGGCCGCGTGACCGCCTCGCCCTTGAGCCGGATTTCGCCTTCGACCGGCTTCATGTACCCGCCGACCGCCTTCAGCAGCGTCGACTTGCCGCAGCCGGAGGGCCCGAGCAGGATGAAGCGGTCCGAGCGATGGACGTCGAAGTCGACGCGATAGGTCGCGGTGACGAGATGGTCCTTGGTCTTGTATTGCAATGTCACCCCGCGCACGGCGAGGAGCGGCGTGTCCGCCGGCGTCGGAGCATTCATGCGGTCCACGGAAGCCGGTCGAGATCGACGTTGCCGCCCGTCACGATGATGCCGATACGCAAGCCGGCGGCGTCGAGACTCTTCTCGAGCAGGCACGCGAGCGGCACCGACGACGACGGCTCGACGACCTGCTTCATCCGCTCGAAGATCATCCGCATCGCGCGCAGGATACCAACTTCGCTGCAGGTCCCGAACGCGTCCACGTGCGCGCGAAGCGCGGACAGTGTCCGCGCCGAGAGCGTCGTGCGCAGGCCGTCGGCGATCGTGATCGTCGACGGCAGAGGTTCGAGCCTTCCGCTCGCGTAGCTGCGGGCAGCGTCGTCGGCATTCGCGGGCTCCGCCGCCAGCACGCGAATGCCCCGCCGCAACGCCTTGGCCGCGATGGCCGTTCCCGACATCAACCCGCCGCCGCCGCACGGGGCGATGACCGCGTCGAGGTCGGGGATCGCCGCCAGCAACTCGAGCGTCGCAGTCGCCTGCCCGGCGATGACGTTCGGGTCATCGAACGGGTGGATCAGCGTCGCGCCGGTCTCGCGCATGACCGCTTCGCAGGCGATTTCGCGCGCGGCGACGTTCGGCTCGCAAAGCCGAACGGTCGCGCCGAACCGACGCACGTTCGCCTGCTTGACGGCGGGCGCGTTGGACGGCATCACGACCCATGCGGGTATTCCGCGCGCGCGCGCGGCATAGGCGAGCGCGGCACCGTGGTTGCCCGACGAATGCGTGACGACGCCACGCCGCGCGCGGCTCTCGTCGAGCGAGAACACGGCGTTGCACGCGCCGCGCGCCTTGAACGCGCCGACCTTCTGCAGGTGCTCGCACTTGAAGAACAGCGAGGCGCCCACCTCGTCGTCGATCGCGCGGCACGTCATCACGGGCGTCCGGTGGACGTACGGCGCGATCCTCGCCTGCGCGTCGCGGATCGCGTGCAGATCCGGAAGCGCGAGCGGCGCTTGCTCGGAGCTGGAATAACCCGCCCACGCTTGCGGCTCACGCCGCTGCGCTGCCCCCGGAGGCGGCTGATTCGAGCCTCGGGGCGGCCCTTCGGCGCCCATGTCAGCTGCCGGGGAGCTTCTGCGCGTTCGGGAAATACATTTCCTTCCACGACGCGGGCTTCACCTTGATCGACCCGACCTTGTACATGAAGTCGACGTATTTCATCGTGTTGTTCGGCGTCGTCGTGTACTTGATCTCGGGGTCGTTCAGCATCTTGAGGATGTCGTCGAGGCTGTCCTTGTCCTTGGAGATGCGGAGGTAGGTCTCGGCCGCCTTCCGCTTGTCCGCGTTGATCTGCGCGGTCGCGTCGTCGAGCGCGGCGACGAAAGCGGCGTAGGCCTTTGGATTCTCGTCGTGGAACTTCGACGTCGTCCAGACCACGTTGAACGTCGCCGGGCCGCCGAGCACGTCGTACGAGCTCAGCACCTTGTGCATGTCCTTGTGCTCGAGCTCCTGGTACTGGAACGGCGGCGAGCTCAGGTGCGCGGTGATCTCGGACTTGCGCGACAACAGGGCCGTTTCCCCGTCCGGATGCGACATCGAGACGGTGAGATGGTCGAGCTTGTGCTCCTGGCCGGCCCCGAACGCCTTCTCGGCCGCCATCTGCAGCGTCACCGCCTGGATCGACACCTTGACGGCGGGCAGCGCGATCCTGTCCTTGTCGGTGAAGTCCTTGATGGTTTTCACGTTCGGGTTGTTGGTGACGAGGTAGAGGGGCATCGAGTTGATGGCGCCCGCCGCCTTCACCTCGAGATTGCCCTTCGTCTTCGCCCACAGCGTCGTGAACGGCGCGACACCGCCCGACGCGAACTGCAGGTTGCCCGACAGCAGCGCGTCGTTCATCACGGCGCCGCTCGCGAACGTCGACCAGTCGACCTTCAGGTCGATGCCGGACGCCTTGGCGTGCTTCTCGACGAGCTTCTGGTCCTCCATGATCATCAGCGGCAGGTAACTGATGCCGTACTGGCGCGACACGTGGATCTCGCTCATCTCGGCGTGCGCGGCCGGCAGGACCGAAAGCGAACACGCCGCGGCTGCGAACGTCAACATTCGCTTCGCCCGCAGGCGAATGTTCTTCCTTGGTTCCATCCTCTCCTCCTTTGTCTTGTGAAATCGACTGCCGGTACGTCAGGCGCTCTCGTAGAGCCGCGTCAGCACGAACTCGCGATGCCCGAGCGCCTCGGCCGCGGTGAGACGCCCGTTCGCCGTGCGGAACATCATGTCGAGCAGCTTGTCGCCCGCCTGGTCGAGCGTGAGCTCGCGCTGCAGGAGTCCGGTGACGTCGATGTCGATGTGCTCGCTCATCGTGCGCACGGTGCGCGGATTCGCGCAGAGCTTGATGACCGGCAGGATCGCATTGCCGATGACGTTGCCCTGCCCCGTCGGGAAGAAGTGCACGACGTAGCCGGCGGCCGCGCAAAGCGTGACCATCTCGGCCGCCGCCGACGAGCTGTCCATGAACCAGAGCCCGGGGTGCGTGGGTGCCTCGGCCTTGTCGAGCACGCCGTCGACGACGCACTTCCTGCCGATCTTCTGGATGTTCCCGAGCGCCTTCTCCTCGATCGTCGTGAGGCCGCCCGCGATGTTGCCCTTCGTCGGCTGCGAATCGGAAAGATCGCTCGTCTTGTGGCGCGCGACGACCTCCTGGTAGCGATCGAACATGCGCATGAAGTCGCCGCGCACCTTGTCGTCGCGGCAGCGCGCGGCGACGATCTGCTCGCCGCCGGTCAGTTCGGTGGTCTCACCGAAGATGAGCGTACAGCCCGCGCCGTAGAGCTTGTCGAACGCGTCGCCGACGGTCGGGTTCGAGCCGCAGCCGGACGTCGTGTCGGACTCGCCGCATTTCGTCGACACCCAGAGATCCGACAGCGGACATTCGGTGCGCACCCGCTCGCTCGCCCACTGCACGTATTCCTTCGCGGCCTTCGAGGCGCGCATGATCGTATCGTGGTCGCCGTGCAGCTCGATGCCGAAGCCCTGCACCGGCTTGCCGGTGGCGGCGATGCCGTCGACGACGCGCTGGGTCCACTGTTCCTCGATGCCGATCACGACGACCGCGGCGACGTTCGGATTGCTGCCGGCGCCGATCAGCGTGCGGAAGTGGAGCTCGAGGTCGGCCCCGAACTGCAGCCGCCCGTACGGGTGCGGGATCGCGAGCGCACCCTTGACGTTGTTCGCGACCGCTTCGCACGCCGCGTTCGATAAATCGTCGACGGGCAGCATGATCACGTGGTTGCGCACGCCGACGCGGCCGTTCTCGCGCCGGTAGCCTTGGAAAGTCGTTTGCATCATGGGATCAGTTCCGAAATGACACGCGCGATGCCTCAGGGGTTGGATGCGCGCTCATGCAACAAGGCGTCTCGTGGGGCTGTGAGCGGTTGAGCGGCATGCGCAGTTCCGCGCGACGCTCGAACCGCTTGCAGGCCCACGCCACCGAAAACGCCGAATGGAGGGACGAAGCACCGAAGGTGCGGCCTACCACCGCTTGGTCTTGATGTTGTGGACATGGGCATGCTCGCCCTTGCGGATCGGTTGCACGACCTTGCCGATGTCCACGCCGTACTTGATCACCGTGTCGCCGACGGCCATGTCCTTCAGCGCGACCTTGTGGCCGATCGGGATGTCCTGGCGACACTCGAGCTGGATGGTCCGGTCCTCGTCGAGAATGAGTCCGGTCAGAGGCGTTCCCGCCTTGATGCCTTCGACGACGACGACGGCGACGCTGTCGTTAGGGTCATGCAATACGCAGTGGATCACGGGAGTTCCTGGGCAGAGAGTGGTCGCCTCGCGGCGCAAGGCACGCGCCCGGGCACGAAGGGCCGCGAGGCGGGCGGCACGTGCCCCGGTCCTCGTCGTGGCGAGGCGGCCGCGCGACGCCTGCGGATACCCGGATCGTAGTGGAGCCTGCGGCGCCAAGTCAACTAGATCATGTATATCATTTGCATAATTTTTGCGCAGCCTCTAGACTGCTGCGCGGTTGCCCGCCCCTTGCGTCGCGCCGCCCTTCTCCCCGCATCGCCGCGCACCCGATGAACGACACCGACGCCCGCGAGGCGCCGCTCGACGTGCCGCTCTACAAGGACGTCAAGCGCCGTCTCACCGACGCGCTGACGCACGGGGAATGGAAGCCCGGCGAGGCGATCCCCGCCGAGCGCCGGCTGTCCGAGCGCTACCGGATCAGCGTCGGCACCGTGCGCAAGGCCGTCGACGAACTGGTGGCCGAGAACATCCTGATCCGCCAGCAGGGACGCGGCACGTTCGTCGCGCGCCACAACCGCGAGCGCGAGCTCTTTCATTTCCTGCACGTCGTGCCCGAGCGGGGAGGCAAGCAGTATCCTGACGTCGAGCTCGCGTCGTTCGCCCGCGGCAAGGCCGACCGGCGCACGGCGGACGCCCTCGGCATCGCGCCCGGCGGGAGTGTGTACCGCATCCGCAATCTGCTTCGGCTCGACGGGGCACCCGTCATCGTCGACGACATCGCGCTCTCCGCACAGCGCTTCGCGGGTCTCACCGAGCGCCAGTTCCGCGAGCGGCGCTCGACGATCTACAACCTCTACCAGGAAGCGTTCGGCATCTCGGTCGTGACCGCGCGCGAGCGCATTCGCGCGCTGCCGGCGGACCCGGCGGTGGCCGCGCTGCTCGACGTTCCTGCGCTGACGCCGCTGCTCGCGATCCGCCGGGTCGCGCTCACGTTCCGCGATCTGCCCGTCGAATATCGGGTGTCGCTCGTCCATACGCAGCGGCACGAGTACTGGGCCGAGATCGGCGCCTGAACGGCTTCGTGCTTCGCATGGCGCGACGGATCCTCTTCGCCGTGCACGACTGGGGACTCGGCCACGCGACGCGAAGCCTCGTGCTCATTCGCGCGCTGGTGCAGCGCAGCGACGCGGTCACGATCCTGATGGCGGACAGTCCGGGGCTCGCCCTGCTGCGAGCGGAGCTCGGCGACGCGTGCGAGTTCTACCCGTACGACGACATTCCGAAGCCGTTCAGCCGCCACCCGGCGATTTTCTATTTCCGGATGAGCTGCTCGGTGCCCGCGATCTGGCTGCGCTTCGCGCTCGAGCAGCGGTTGACCGAGCGGCTCGTGCGCGAGCGCAGGATCGACGCGGTGGTCTCCGACAGCCGCCTCGGCGTCTGGTCGCGCGAAGTGCCAAGCTACTGCCTGTTCCACTCGCTGCGCCAGATCATCCCCGGACGCCCGCGGCGACTCGAGCGCGCCGTCGAGCGCGCGCAGCGTTACGCGCTGCGCGGTTATCGCGCGATCCTCGTGCCGGACGCGGAAGGCGACGACGCGCTCGCCGGCGACCTCGCGCACGACCTCGACCTCGACTGGCACGGCAAGCTCGTCTACATCGGCCCGCTTTCGGAGCTTCCGCAACGCGACTCGACGCAGGACGTCGACTATTTCTTCTCGATCTCCGGGGTCGAGCCGCACCACACGATGCTCGCGGAGCGCGTGCTCGCGGCGCTGCCGGCGATCCGCGGACGCAGCGTCGTCGCACTCGGACGCCCAGGCGCCAAGGACGAGGTGCGAACGGTCGGCAACGCGACGGTCCACGGCTACCTCGATCGCCGCGCGCAAGGCGAGATGCTCGCGCGGGCGCGCGTGATCGTCGGCCGCTCGGGCTACACGACGCTGATGGAGGCGGCCGGCTTCGGCAAGCGCGCGCTGTTCGTGCCGACGCCCGGCCAGAGCGAGCAGGAATACCTCGCGAAGCTGCACTGCGAGCGCGGCCGCGTCTACAGCACCCTGCAGTCGAAGCTCGACGTCCCGCGCGACCTGGCGCGCGCCGAAGCGGCGAGCGGGCTGCCGCGGCTTCGCACCGATACCGCGGTCCCGCGCTTCCTGGATCTCGTGCGCTGACGATTCATCTGCGCCACAGCAGCGCGACGATCGGCAGGTTGCAGAGCCACATCGCGCCCGTCCAGACGACGCGGAACGCGAGCATCAACGTCAGGCCTTCCGCGTACGAAAGCCCGAACGCCGCCTGCGCCGCGCCCATCCCGAGCACCTCGACCGTGCCGATCTGGCTGATGAGGCCGCCCGTGAGGAACACGACGGCGAGCGCGAACCCGTACGTCGTCGCGGCCATCAGGAAGCGGAAGCCCTCGAGGCCCACGCCCCTGCCGACGAGCATGAACGCGAGCGCGAGCGCGCCGAGGTAGAGCGCTGCGATCCCGGCGTTGCCCGCGAGCACGTGCAGATGCGAGAGCCGCTTCACGCCGCACAAGAGGTCGATCAGCGCGACGAGCGCACGATGCACGATCCGCCCCCCGCGAATGCGCTCGCTCCAGTCGCGCAGCGCCGATTCGAAGTGCACGACGATCGCCATCAGCGCACACAGGCCGACGACGGCGACGACGGCACCCGGCCGCGCCGCGGGCCAGCCGCGAATGCCCACGACGGCGAGGAACAGCAGCACGACGACGATCTCCACGAGCAGCATCACGACGGTCGCCGCGGCGCTCTCGGCGAAGTTCGCGCGCCCGGTCCGGGCGAGGACCCAGTTCTGCGCGAACAGTCCGAAGGGCAGCGTGAGCGCGAGTTCGCCGACGGCGAACGCGAGCCCGAGCCGGCGCAGGTCGACGCGGATGCCGAGGTTCGCGAGCAGCAGGTGCAGCTGCCATGCCTTGAGCGCCAGGTACACGAGCGCGCAACCGAGCGCGGCGGCGAGAAGGGACAACGGCAGTGCGCGGATCGCGCCGAGCGTGCGCCCGGGATTGCCGAGCCGCAGCGCCAATGCGAACAGCGCGCCCGCAAGCAGCGCCGGCGCGACGACGGCGGCGGCCTTGCCGAGCCTCACGGAGCGAGCTTGGCGGCGAGCCCCGAATCGAGCGTGGCGAGATCGTCGAGCGCGTTGTGCAGGTACGGCACGACGGCGGCCGGCGTCGACCATGCCGGCTGAACGTCGGCGGGCCAGCGGTTGCGCCATCCGTCGCCGGCGCGCGTGATCAGCGAACGGCGTGCGAGCCACGCAAGCCGCTTTCGCGCGAGCGTCGCCGACGGCGCGTGCTGCAGCAGCGGATCGAGCGCGAGGCCGGCCTGCCGCGTCGCGGTGCCGGCGTGGTTGAGCCAGCGCGCGAACGTCTGCGTCGTGAACCGGCGCGGGCCGACCGCGATGAAGCGGCTCGCGAGGTGGCTGCACGTGACGGCCGACAGGCGCAGGATCTCGACGCGGAGCGTTTCGTCGAAATCGCGCCTGCAACCCGCG